>NZ_JAYWYX010000011.1:0-100826 GCF_048147925.1 Acinetobacter sp. 226
TTTCGACAGTTAGTTAGCTTTTTAACCCCTAAACCTATGAAAATCGGGTGGGGATGATTTTTTTGTCGTGTGCAGAGTTTTTTATTATATGAAATTTAAATCAAATTAACACTGATTTTTCTCTTAACAAAAGCCCGCATCTCGCGGGTTTTTTATTGGCTGGTGGTTTTGTATAAGTTTTGACTATCGTGAGATTAGAAATACCTACTATGAAGTCAAGTTATTGAAAAATATATTCAATTGAAATTATTAAGATGTAATAAGTCTGGATACTTAATCTTTTAGGTCTAATTTTGACACTATTTATTGCCGATGAGAGTACTTAAACCCGACTATTGTCGTGCTATTTCTCAATCAGCATTAAGTTGAGAATAGGGCAACGGATCGCCAGGTGATGAAGCGATTTGTAGATTATTGATGGAGATCAATCATGGCACAGCCATACAGCGGAAAAACCCAAAAAATCTTAACCATATTCTTATGTTTTTGGGTCGCATTTTTTGAAGGTTTTGACCTTCAAGCTCCCGGGGTTGCAGCGAAAGGAATTGCAGCAAGCTTTGGTTTAGGTCAGGTTCAAATGGGTTATGTGTTTAGCCTGGGCGTCTTTGGAATGCTGTTCGGCGCATTCTTTGGTGGACGTATCGCAGATTATTTAGGGCAAAAGAAAGTCCTGATGCTCTCTGTGACTATTTTTGGTCTGTTCATGTCGCTGACTGCGATTGCGCCAAGTATCGAAGTTTTATATGCAGCGCGTTTCTTTACCGGGCTGGGTTTAGGTGCTGCAATGCCGACCATGATTTCAGTCGTCGGTGATGAAGCAACGGAAGCCAACCGTGGCAAGTTAAATAGTTTGATGTATTGTGGTTTGCCGGTAGGTGCGATCTTTGTTGCCGGTCTGGCCATGCTGCTTCCGGATATTCAATGGCAAACCTTATTCCTGATTGGGGGATTAACGCCTTTGGTATTAATTCCATTGATGGCGTTTATTCTTAAAGATAAGCCTAAAATGAATGTGGAAGTGCCGGTTTCTGGCGAAGCTGTACCGGGAATGGCTGAAGTTTTGTTCAAGCAGCGACAGTATAGAAATACATTACCTCTTTGGGTTGGTTTCTTTTTTACTCTCATGATTAATTATATTTTGATCAGCTGGTTGCCTAATTTACTTATGGAACAAGGCTTACAGAAGCAGCAGGCATTTTTGGTAATGTTAATGTTCCAGATAGGGGCAGTGATTGGAACCTTAAGTCTGGGTTATTTACTGGACCGTTTAAAGCTTTGGCAAATGGCAGTCATTATTTATAGTGGTTTGTTTGTGGCGCTGGTATTACTTTTTACCACTACTTCTATTCCACTTTTGATTTTTGCGGGAATTATGGGAGGTATTTTCTCTACAGGTGGCCAATCTATTCTCTATGGGATCTCACCGATTTTTTATTCGGACTTGGGTAAGGTGACTGGTGTAGGGAGTGCAATCTCGCTAGGACGTTTAGGGGCGATGACCGGACCGTTGTTAACCGGAAAAATTCTGGCATTGGGTTTGGGAACTACAGGTATTCTTATGGCAAGTTTACCGGCAGTGGTGGTCTCGGCAGTCGCAGTCACAGCATTATCACGTTATAAGGCTGCGCATACCTAATTGGGCCTTGAGAGCAGAGCTATCAATATTAAAAAAGGGAGTCTGAAGATTCCCTTTTTTATCAACTGGATTTTTAATTGAGTAAAGACAAGCCATAAAATTTGCTAAAATAGACAAATAGCAAACAGATTGACTTTCATATGGCATATCAAATTATTCCGCTTTCGATTCAGGCCACCGATAATATTGCCTGCCCACATTGCCACCAAGACATCATTAACTGGCAGGAAGAGCAATATATCCAACCTTGTGAACATACCTTATTTATTGCCATGGATATTGGCTTTGAATATATCACTGATGAATTCGAGCAAACCATGCAAAAAACAGTGGATGAATTGCATGCCAATGACGACGTGGTAAATATGTTTGAGGAAATTAGCCTAAGTACATATCCAAACTATTTAATATTAAAATCTGATTTGGGCGCAGCAGGCTATTCACGTTATATTGGTTTAACTGTCTAACTTTTTACTGGTCGTAATAAAAAAGCACCCGCGGGTGCTTTTTTATTTTCAGGCCTGGCTTTCGATTTCTTCTACTTCGTCATCATCAGCACTGTCCATGCCCAGTTCTTTAAGTTTGCGGGTCAAGGTGTTACGCCCCCAGCCCAGAAGTTCAGCAGCATGACGCTTACGGCCGCGTGTTTGTTGCAGGGCTGCATTAATTAGAGTGCGCTCAAACATGGGTGTCGCTGCATCCAGTAATTTCATCTCGCCATTTTTCAGCTTCTGGATTGCCCATTGACCTAGTAATTCATCCCAGTGATGCGGTGCAATCTGGTTCAGGTTTGGGATCGGAGCACCAGGATCCTGTTGCTGGATCGGAATCTGTTTCAGTTCAGGTGGCAGGTCTTCAGGATAAACTTCACGACCTGTAATCATTACGGTTAGCCAGCGACAGGTATTTTCCAGCTGACGAACATTACCTTGCCAAGGCAGCTTTTGCATGTATTCCTGAGTTTCAGGACGCAATATCTTGGGATTTACACCGAGTTCCTTCCCGGCACGTGCAAGGAAGTGCTGTGCCAGCATCGGAATATCTTCACTGCGATGTGCCAATTTGGGGATATGAATCCGGATCACATTCAGGCGGTGATACAAGTCCTCCCGGAAACGGCCATCATGGACCAGTTTTTCCAGATCCTGATGTGTCGCTGCCACGATACGCACATCGACCTTAACCGGAATATGACCGCCAACACGGTAGAACTCACCATCTGCGAGTACACGTAGTAAACGGGTCTGGGTCTCAAATGGCATATCGCCAATTTCATCTAAGAACAATGTACCGCCGTTGGCCTGTTCAAAACGACCTTGACGTTGGGTATTGGCACCGGTAAAGGCACCTTTCTCATGGCCGAATAATTCTGTCTCGATCAGGTCTTTTGGAATGGCTGCCATATTGAGCGCAATAAAAGGTTTTGAACTGCGTGGTGAATGACGATGCAGGGCATGCGCCACCAGCTCTTTACCTGTACCCGACTCACCATTAATCAATACGGTAATGTGCGATTGAGACAAACGGCCAATGGCTCGGAATACTTCCTGCATGGCAGGTGACTCACCAATAATCTCTGTAGATTGAATTGGCGGGGCAGTCTTTGCTGACTCTTGCTGCTGCAGCTTGGTAATATGTAAAATTGCACGATTTACCAGCGCCAGCGCTTCATCAATATCAAAAGGCTTAGGTAAATATTCAAATGCACCGGTTTGATAACTTGATACAGCAGATTCCAGGTCTGAATGTGCTGTCATAATAATGACAGGCAGGTCCGGATAACTGTGTTTAACCTTGCCCAGGAAGGTGAGTCCATCAATACCCGGCATGCGGATATCGGTCAGAATTACATCGGGTGCTTCAATACTCAATTGATCCAGAGCAGATTGTGCTTCTTCAAAACTGGTCACATCCAGACCTTCTTCTTTAAAGGTCTTTTCCAGTACCCAGCGCATGGCGCGATCATCATCAATCACCCATATTTTATTTCGCGACATGATTTGACTCCCAAGGTAAATATAAGCTAAAGACAGTTTTTCCAGCCACGGACTGACACTCGATCATGCCGTTGTGCTGATGAATAATATTTTGAGCAATACTGAGGCCCAGACCGGTTCCTTTGGCCCGACTGGTGACCAGTGGATAAAACACCGATTCGATAATATCTTCCGGAACTCCCGGGCCATTGTCTTCAATATCAATCCGTACCACAGAACGGTGAATCACCCCGTTAATGGTAAAGAGACGCTGAATCCGGGTTCTTAAAATCAGTTCCGGTTGATGTTGGATAAAGAATTCCTTGTTTTCGGTCATGGCCTGTACAGCATTGGCACAAATATTCAAAATGACTTGAATCAGTTGGTCTCGGTCTGCCAGAACTTCAGGTAATGACAGGTCGTAATCCCGGGTAATTTTGATTTTCTTTTTGGTCTGGTTGGCAATCAGGGAGCGTACCCGTTCCAGTGGTTCATGTATATTGACCAGTTCATAGCTTGGAAGCTGGCGTGAGCCGAGCATGGTGTCGGCCAGATTTCTAAGTCGATCCACTTCGCTAATGATAATGTCGGTAAATTCTTTATATTGTGGATCATTCAGGCTGCGTGCCAGTAATTGGGTCGCCCCGCGAATGCCACCGAGTGGATTCTTGATTTCATGCGCGACACCGCGAATCAGCTGGCGCGCCACCTGGTGTTGTTGTACCAGATTTTCCTCACGCGAGATTTTGAGCATGCGATCGCGAGGATTGAGTTCGATGAGTAACAGCGGATGATAAGGTTTGCCAAGGTTTAGCTGAGAAACAGTGTAATCGACATGAATGTCTTTGAAGTTGACCAGAATAGTGGCTTCACGACGCGTATAGGGCTGTCCCGTACTTAAGGTATTATTCAGGGCTTCTTCGGTATTAAACTCATCTGTGGGGTTTTGCAAAATATTCAGCACAGATGTGCCACTCGCCCGAAATAAGCTCACATCAAATAGGGCTTCGCAGGCAGAGTTCAGATAATAAATATTTAGATCGCGGTCTATCAATAAGATACATGTGGTCATATTGTCCACTAAAACACGATAGTCGATCGGAATAAGTTGATCCATTCGCGGGTTTGTTCCTGTATTAAAATGGCGCAATGGCATCTTCATAAAGCAATTTAATCAATTTTAAGTTCTGATTTGATGCAAGATGCACGCCAACTTTTATGAATAGAGTTTATTTTTTGCTGGAAAACGCAGAAATGTGGCAGAGCAACATGGTTCATCTTAGATATAACGGATTAATTTGAGGCTGTAAATCTAAAATGATTCATTTTGGTGCATTGCTGGGTATCTTGAATATTTTATGGCTATATTTTAGTGCGTGATGCAAAGAGTCGGGTTTTCAACTATTTTTATGATGCGAAAAGACATACAATACGCGCATTCTAGTAGAGCGAAAATTCATGAAGTCCCCCAAAGTCGGTTTTGTATCTTTAGGTTGTCCTAAGGCATTGGTAGATTCTGAACGTATTTTAACCCAGTTAAAGACTGAAGGTTATGACGTCGCTTCGGATTATGACGGTGCTGATTTAGTTGTAGTAAATACCTGTGGTTTCATTGAATCTGCAGTGCAAGAATCGCTAGATGCGATTGGTGAGGCGATGAGCGCGAATGGTCGCGTGATCGTAACAGGTTGTCTAGGTAAAGACGAAGACAAGATTCGCCAGATGCATCCGAATGTCCTGAAAGTGACAGGTGCAGCGGCATATAAAGAAGTTATGGATGCGGTTCATCAATACGTGCCTGAGCCGCCAAAACACAATCCATTTATTGATCTGGTTCCAGAGCAAGGCATCCGCCTGACCCCAAAACACTATGCTTATCTGAAAATATCTGAAGGCTGTAACCACCGTTGTACCTTCTGTATTATTCCAAGCATGCGTGGCGATTTAGTCTCACGTCCAGTCGGTTCTGTGCTTGAAGAAGCTGCAGCGCTGAAACGTGCCGGTGTAAAAGAAGTACTTGTCATCTCCCAGGATACTTCTGCTTATGGCCTGGACACGAAATACAAGCTGGATTTCTGGAATGGCCAGCCGGTTAAAACCAAATTCTATGATATGTGTGAAGCATTGGGGCAGTTGGGAATCTGGGTGCGTTTGCACTATGTTTACCCGTACCCGCATGTGGATGCTGTAATTGACCTGATGGCACAAGGCAAAATCCTGCCTTATCTGGATATTCCATTCCAGCATGCAAGTCCAAAAATTCTCAAACTGATGAAACGGCCTGCGCACAGTGAAAATACCCTGGAGCGTTTGAAAATCTGGCGTGAGAAATGTCCTGATCTGGTGCTCCGTTCAACATTTGTGGTGGGTTTCCCGGGTGAAACCGAAGAAGACTTCCAGATGTTACTGGACTGGCTGAAAGAAGCTCAGTTGGATCGTGTGGGATGTTTCACCTATTCGCCAGTTGAAGGTGCGACAGCAAATGATTTGCCAGATCACGTTCCTGAAGAAATTAAACAAGAACGCTATGAGCGTTTCATGCAGGTTCAGCAGGAAATCTCGGCAGCCAAACTCCAACAGCGTATCGGTCAGATCATGACTGTGCTGGTAGATGACCTGGAAGATGAATTCCCGGTAGCGGTTGCACGTTCGTATGCAGATGCACCTGAAATTGATGGTAATGTTTTTGTTGAAGATATCGATAAAAGTGTCATTAAGGCAGGGGATTTGCTTGAAGTTGAGATTACTGATGCAGATGAATACGATCTGTATGCAAAACTCATTTCAGTCAAGTCTGCTTAATATTTTGAATTAAAAAAATTTAAATTGAATACTTTGGAGTTTGATGATGTTGGATTCTAAAAAGCCACGCTTTGGTCGCATCCTGTTAAAGCTTTCTGGTGAAGCGCTGGCAGGCAATAAAGACATGGGAATCGATGCACAAGTGCTCGATCAGATGTCACTTTCTATTGCGCACCTTGTGGGTTTAGGCGTACAAGTAGGTATTGTTGTTGGTGGTGGTAACCTCTATCGCGGCAGTCAACTACAAAAAGATGGCCTGGTGGGTCGTGTAACTGGCGACCAGATGGGTATGCTGGCTACAGTCATGAACGGTTTGGCACTTCGCGACGCTTTGGTGCGCCGTAATATTAAAACCCGTTTAATGTCTGCTTTGCCAATTGGTGCTGTGGTTGAGTCTTACTCAAGCCGTGATGCAATCCGTCACCTGACTCAGGGTGAAGTATGTGTATTTGTGGCAGGTACAGGTAATCCGTTCTTTACGACAGACACTGCTGCCTGTTTACGCGGTATCGAAATAGAATCAGATTTGATCTTGAAAGCGACCAAGGTAGATGGCGTATATAACAAAGATCCAAGCAAGTACGAAGATGCAGTGAAATATGACACTTTGACTTTTGACCAGGTTCTGGACGAAAAGCTGGGTGTGATGGATTTAACAGCGATCTGCTTGTGTCGCGACCACAATGTACCACTACAAGTATTTGATATGAATAAATCTGGTGCATTGCTTTCCGTCGTTATGGGCGAAAAAGAAGGAACTCACGTTACCAATTAATGACGTGAGCACCAAAGCACTTTATACTACACGCTAATTTAGTAATAACCTCTTTTAAAGAATTAAGTAAGGAAGATCATATGATTAACGATCTTAAAAAAGACGCAGAAGAGCGTATGAACAAGTCACTTGAATCGTTGGAACACGGTTTTGCTAAAGTTCGTACCGGACGTGCGCATCCCTCGATTCTAAACGGTGTCATGGTTCCTTACTATGGCTCTGATGTGCCATTGAACCAAGTTGCAAACGTAGGTGTTGAAGATTCACGTACTTTGCTGGTTCAGCCATTTGAACGTTCAATGGTGGCGGCAATTGACAAGGCGATCCGTGAATCTGATCTGGGTCTGAACCCGATTACTGCAGACGCGATCCGTGTGCCAATGGCAGCTCTGACTGAAGAAACCCGTCGTGACATGCAGAAAGTTGCACGAAACGAGGCTGAAAATGCCAAAGTTGCCATCCGTAACATCCGTCGTGATGTATTAGGCGATATCAAAGCATTGTTGAAAGAAAAAGAAATTTCTGAAGATGATGAACGCCGTGCTTCTGACGACATTCAGAAAATTACAGACAAATTTGTTGCTGAAGTAGACAAACGCTTGGCTGCGAAAGAAGCTGAATTGATGAAGGTCTAATTCATCGATGACCGCTGCTGAAGAAAATTCCTGTCTTCCAAAACATGTTGCCATCATTATGGATGGCAACAATCGTTTTGCCAAAAAAAATCAGATGCAAAAAGGTGACGGGCACCGTGAAGGAAAAACGGTTCTGGATCCTATCGTCGAACATTGCAGAAAAAGAAATATCCAGGCTTTAACTGTCTTTGCATTTTCCAGTGAAAACTGGAACCGTCCCCAATATGAAGTAGACCTGCTCATGAAGCTGTTGGAAGACACCATTCATGAACAGTTGCCACGTATGGAAAAATTTAACATTTCCTTGCGATTTATTGGTGATCGGTCGCGTTTATCTCCTGAACTGCGGGCGCTGATGTTGCAAGCAGAACAAAGGACTGCTAATTTCGATAGTATGACGCTCACCATTGCAATCAGCTATGGTGGAATGTGGGACATGGCACAAGCTGCGAAGCAGATTGCTGCGGATGTTTTAACAAATAAATTAGATCTTGAAGCAATTGATACTGATATGTTTGGTCAATATGTCAGTCTGAGTGACTTGCCGCCTGTTGATCTGCTGATTCGTACTGGTGGAGATTTCCGCTTGTCCAATTTCCTGCTCTGGCAGGCAGCATATGCAGAGTTGTATTTTACTGAGACCTTATGGCCAGAATTTACCATAGAAGAGTTTGACGATGCACTTGCTGTGTTTGGTGGTCGCGAACGTCGTTTTGGTAAAACATCAGAGCAGATTCATCAAGAAAGACTTGAGAATTAATAAATGTTTGAGCGGATTATAACCGCATTGGTACTGGTAGCAGTTGTACTTAGTTGCATGTTTGCTACCGAATCACATTATCCAATGTTCGCATTGATGGTTGTGGCTGCCGGGGTGGCAGGTTATGAGTGGTTTAAACTCATGCCTCGAAAATTTAAACATGTCGTCAAACCTGTTGCTTGGGGATATGGAGTGCTCACTGCAGCACTCTCCGCTTTGGCATTGTATTTTGCCGAGGTCGCCTTATTGTTATGGGTAGCTTCTATTGTTACCTGGTTACTGAGTATTTACTGGGTAAAAACCTACCCTGAATATGATGGCTGGTACAATAACAGTCTGCATGGCATCGGGGTGGTATTAATTTCCGCTGCGGTTACTGCAATTTTCTCGGTCTGGCAAAGTTCACCTTGGTGGCTGATGTACCTGTTTTTACTGGTATGGGGCGCAGACAGCGGTGCGTATTTTGTAGGTCGTAAATTCGGCAAGAAAAAACTGGCGCCAGATGTCAGTCCTAACAAGTCTATAGAAGGACTTTATGGCGGTATTGTTACTTCAATGCTGATCGTGACTGCAGTTGCTTTGCTTTATCTGGATATGACTTGGCCAGAACTGATTTTATTCCTTATTTTGTCAGTGGTTACAGTATTTAGTTCGGTGCTGGGAGACCTGTTTGAATCCATGATCAAACGTCGTGCCGGTATTAAGGATTCAGGTCGAATTTTGCCAGGGCATGGCGGAGTACTGGATCGTATTGATTCTTTGCTTGCTGCAGCTCCAATCTTTGCAGCAGGTATGGCTGTTTTAAAACTTATTGGTGTAGATTTATAAATGTCACAAGCAGTTTGTATACTGGGTGCTACAGGTTCCATTGGTCAAAGTACTTTAAAAATCTTGCAGCGACATCCTGAAGCATACTCGGTTTTTGCTGTGACCGCGCAAAGTCGTATTAATGAGCTGGTCGAAATTTGCCGTCAATACCATCCTAAAGTGGTGGTGGTGCCAGCTGATAAAGTAGATGAACTCTCAAAACGACTCCAGCAACACCATTTATCCGATATTGAAATTTTGCATGATGAAGCCGGTTTAATTGCAGTGGCTGAACATGCTGATGTCGATATTGTGATGGCAGCAATTGTTGGTGCAGCAGGCTTGTTACCAACCTTGGCTGCGGTGAAAGCGGGTAAGCGCGTACTGCTGGCCAATAAAGAAGCCTTGGTCATGTCGGGTGACATCATGATGCAGGCAGTGCGCGATCATGGTGCTTTATTGCTTCCTGTTGATTCTGAACACAATGCAATTTTTCAGTGTCTGCCCCAGCATTATTTTGAAGCAGAGCGTCATGGTAAACCAAAACTGGGTGTATCCCAGATTTTGCTGACCGCATCAGGTGGACCATTTCTGAACCACAGCATGCAGCAACTTGAGGAAGTTACACCTGCCCAGGCCTGCAAGCATCCCAACTGGTCTATGGGGCAAAAAATTTCAGTCGATTCTGCTACCTTGATGAATAAAGGTTTGGAATTGATCGAAGCCTGCCATTTGTTTGCAGTTCAAGAACAATTTGTTACAGTTGTTGTGCATCCACAGAGTATTATTCACTCAATGGTTCAATATGTAGATGGTTCGACTTTGGCACAAATGGGTAATCCGGATATGGGCACGCCTATTGCACATGCTTTGGCATGGCCTGAGCGTATCAGTACGCATGTGGCACCGCTGGATCTGTTTATGCATTCACAACTCAATTTTCAAGAACCGGATGTGCTCCGTTTCCCTGCATTAAAACTGGCACGTCAGGCCATGCAGAGTGGCGGAATTGCACCTACGATTTTAAATGCGGCCAATGAAATTGCAGTTGCTGCATTTTTAAATCAACAGATCAGATTTACTCAAATTCCTCAAGTGGTTGAGCATGTTCTGAATCAGATGGACAATCAGCCCGCACATGATCTGGAGGCTATCTTGCAAGCAGATCAAATGGCACGAGGTTTATCACAGCAGTATGTTGTGAATAAAGGAAGTTAAAACATGAGCGCCTTGTTTATTATTGCAGCCGCAATCCTGTTACTCGGTCCCTTAATTGCGATTCATGAGTTTGGTCACTATATTGTAGCGCGTAAACTGGGCGTTAAAGTTCTGGTCTATTCCATTGGTTTTGGACCGACCTTATTAAAATGGACCTCGAAAAAATCTGGAATTCAGTACCAATTGTCTGCCTTGCCTTTGGGCGGGTACGTCAAAATGCTGGATGAGCGAGAAGGCAATGTCGCTGAAGAAGATTTACCGAAAGCCTTCAATCGGCAGCATCCGTGGAAGCGGATTGCCATTGTGGCCGCGGGTCCGTTGATCAACCTGATTTTTGCAGTCCTTTTGTTTTGGGTGCTGTTTTTACCGGCACAAGAACAACTCAATACCCGGGTAGGCAAAGTTCTTCCAAATACTCCTGCTGCGACCGTACAGATGCAGCCAGGTGACAAGATTGTAGCTGTGGATGGCACTCAGGTAGAAACCTGGGAAAAACTCAATTATGCCTTGGTAGATCGTGTTGGTGAAACTGGCGTGGTTTCTATACAGGTGGACCGTGCGGGTGAGAACAAACAGTTCCAGTTGCCGATTCAGGAATTCCTCAAAGATCAAAGCCAGTCACCACTCGATAGTCTGGGCTTCTTGCCATATCGTCCACAGATTCCGGCAGTCATCTCCAAACTCAGCGATGATGGAGCAGCCATACGTCAAGGCTTGAAAGAGGGTGACAAGATTCTGGCCATTGATGGTGTGCAGATGAAAGACTGGTTTGATGTCGTACAGGTGGTGCAGGCATCTCCAGAAAAGTTGCTTAAAATTGATGTACTACGTGGAAATCAGGTGGTTCAGCTTGAGGTCATGCCGCAAGGCAAACGTGACAATATGGGGAATGTGACCGGTATGCTGGGCGTGCAAAGTGACCCGGGTAAAATTAACATTCCTGCAGAATATAAGCAGACCATCCATTATACGCCAGGTGAAGCGCTGGTCATGGCATTTGATAAAACAGCACATTTATCTTCAATGATTCTGAACTCGATTGTCAAAATGGTGCGTGGCCTGATTGGTCTGGATAATTTATCAGGACCAATTACCATTGCCAAAGTGGCCGGACAGAGCGCAGAAATGGGTTGGGAAACTTTTATTTCCTTTATGGCCCTAATGAGTGTAAGTTTAGGAATATTAAACCTATTGCCTATTCCAATGCTTGATGGTGGACATCTGGTTTACTATTTTGTTGAATTAATTCGTGGTAAACCTGTTTCCGAACAAATACAATTGGTTGGACTAAAAATTGGTATGGTACTGCTCGGCAGTATGATGCTTCTGGCATTATTTAATGATTTTATGCGTTTATAACAACGTAGATGGAATAAATTAACAGCGGAAAAGACTGGCATGCAGCACACACATTTATTTATGCCTCTGGCACTCGTTAGTGCAATGGCAGTAGCACAACAAGTATATGCAGCAGATGAATTCATTGTACAAGATATAAAATTTGATGGATTAGTACGTTTAACTCCTGACAATGTGTATGGCCTAGTGCCGATTAACAGTGGTGATCGGGTCAATGATCCTATCATCTCTAATGCAATTCGTAGCTTGTATGCATCAGGCCTGTTTGATGACATTAAAGCTGTTCAGCAAGGCAATACTTTGGTTTTCCAGGTGGTTGAACGCCCAGTCATTTCAAAAATTGAATTGAAAGGCAATAAACTGATTCCTAAGGAAGCACTTGAAGATGGCCTGAAGAAAATGGGTCTGGCTGAAGGTGAGGTGCTGAAGAAGTCAGCATTACAAACCATTGAAACTGAACTTGAACAGCAGTACATGCAGCAAGGTCGTTATGATGCGGATATTACAGTTAAGACAACTCCTCGACCAAATAACCGGGTTGAATTGCTGATCGATTTTGTTGAAGGCAAAGCAGCCAAAGTTTTCGATATCAATATTATTGGTAATACTGTATTTAAAGAATCCGATATCAAGCAGGCTTTCGCAGTAAAAGAAAGTGGCTGGAGTTCTGTCATTTCCCGAAATGACCGTTATGCACGTGAAAAAATGGCGGCAAGCCTGGAAGCTTTGCGTGCCATGTATCTGAATCGCGGTTATATCAACTTTAATATTACCAATTCTAGTCTTAACTTGAGTGAAGATAAAAAGAATGTCTTTATCGAAGTTTCTGTGGATGAAGGTGAGCAGTTTAAATTTGGTCAAACCAAATATTTAGGCGATGCGCTTTATAAGACTGAAGAATTGCAAGCCTTGCAAATCTTCAAAGAAGGCGAAATTTATTCTCAGGAAAAGGTCAACGCGGTTAAGCAGTTATTGTTACGCAAGTATGGTAATGCGGGTTATTACTATGCCGAAGTCAACGTTGTTCCTCAAATTAACAATGACACCAAAATGGTTGATCTGAATTACTATATTAATCCGGGTCAGCAGGTTACGGTACGACGTATTAATTTTACCGGTAACAATAAAACAGCCGATGAAGTATTACGCCGTGAAATGCGCCAGATGGAAGGTGCATTAGCAAGTAATGAGAAGATTGACCTTTCTAAAGTGCGTCTGGAGCGTACCGGCTTCTTTAAAACCGTAGATATTAAACCGGCACGTATTCCTGGTTCGCCGGATCAGGTAGATCTGAATGTTGCAGTCGAAGAGCAGCATTCAGGAACCAGTACCTTGGCGGTTGGTTTCTCGCAAAGTGGCGGTGTTACATTCCAGGCCGGTTTAAGCCAGACCAATTTCTTGGGTACCGGTAATAGTGTATCGATCGATTTATCACGTTCTGAAACGCAAGATTACTATAACCTGAGTGTGATGGACCCGTACTTTACGATTGATGGGGTGCGTCGCGGTTATAATCTTTATTATCGTAAAACCAAGCTGGATGATGACTATAACGTCAACAACTATGTAACAGACAGTTTTGGTGGTGGGATTAACTTTGGTTATCCAATTGATGAGAACCAGAGTGTCAGCATGGGGCTCAATATTGACCAGACCGAAGTAACAACTGGTCCGTATGTGTCTACTTATGTACGTGACTATTTGTTATCGAAAGGTGGCAAGGCTACGAATCGCCGGACTGATGTGTGTACAGCCTATCTGTATTCTCAGGCAGATTTAGATGTGTTGGATAAAAAGCCGAGACCAACAAATCCACCTGAAGGTTATGACATCAAAGACAAGTGTCTGGATGCCGATCGTCAGACAGCGGACTTGGTTGATTTTGATGACCAGTTCAAAGGTGACTTCTTAACCTACAATTTGAATTTGGGATGGTCTTATAATACCTTAAACCGCCCGATGTTCCCGACAAGTGGTATGTCTCATCGAATCAATGGTGAAGTCGCATTGCCGGGCAGTGATGTGGAATACCAAAAACTGACTTATGATGCACAGGCATTCTTCCCGCTAGGTAAAGATTTTATCCTGCGCGGTTATGGCAAGTTGGGTTATGGTAATGATCTGCCATTCTATAAGAATTTCTTTGCAGGTGGTTTCGGCTCGGTTCGTGGTTATGAGAACAGTACACTGGGGCCTAGATATCCAGGCGTAACTTTTAATGAAACCAATCAAAGAGATTGGGATCCTGAAGAAGTCGGTGGTAATGCTTTAGTGCAGTTTGGTACTGAACTGGTACTTCCTATTCCGTTCAAGGGGGATTGGGCACGTCAGGTTCGTCCGGTCCTGTTTGCTGAAGGTGCACAAGTATTTGATACACAATGTGATGTACCACGTGGTGAGATATATGTTAATAGTCAGGTTGGCCGGGTAGATGCCAAACAGTATTGTAAGGACAACTTCGGTTTTGATGTTGATAATATGCGTTATAGCGTAGGTGCTGGCTTTACCTGGATTACCATGATTGGGCCATTATCACTGAGCTATGCTTATCCATTGAATAAAAAAGACGGCGATGAAACCAAAAATATCCAGTTTGAAATTGGACGTACTTTCTAAGAGTCTCAGGAAATCCTGAAGGTAGATTTTGCTCATGAGGTTTAAAAACTTTGTGAGCAAATTTTTTTGAATGAGTAAGAATATGAAAAAAATGATTATGGCGATGAGCCTGGCTTTAGCGAATATTGCTCCTATAACTCACGCGGCCAGTATCGGGGTAATTGATCTGGAACGAGTGGTTGAAGGCAGTACATACCTGAAACAACAAAATTCGATATTCCAGCAAAAAATTCAGCCGCAAACGACCAAGATTGAGCAGCTCAGTAAAGAACTAGAAACTTTACAGCAACGCGCTCAGTCAAATACCAAATTGACTGATGCAGAAAAACAGCAAATGTCTGCCCAGTATCAAACCAAGTTTCAGGAATTAAACCAGCTCCAGCAATCTGTGCAGAGTAGTGTTCAGGGTTCAATTAAACAGATTCGCACCATATTTGATGCACGTGTCAAGTTAGTTGCTGAGCAGCTGCGCAAAGAAAATAACCTGGATGGGATTTTAAATAAAAATTCAGCACTTGCTTATGACGCTAAATATGATTTAACTGATAAAATGATTCAAAAGGTTAATGCAATTAAGTAATCAATGAATCATCAAAAACTTCAGTTAGCTGATCTCGCTCGCCTTGTACAAGGCGAGTATGCAGGTCAGGCAGATTTGTGTTTGAGAGGTCTGGCAAGTCTTGAAAAGGCAACTTCTCAAGACCTGGCATTTGTTAATGCAGATAAATATCTGGAACAGGCTGCTCAGAGTCAGGCGGGTGCTTTGATTGTAACTGCTGAATTAAAAGAGCAGCTAAGGTCCAAGCACAATTTTATTATAGTGGCCAATCCTTACCTGGCTTTTGCTATTCTGACTCACGTTTTTGAGAAAAAGCATACGAATCGGGGCATTGAAAGTACTGCACAAATTCATCCCTCTGCCATCATTGCTGACAGTGCCTATATTGGACATTATGTGGTAATTGGCGAGAACTGCGTAGTGGGTGAAAACACGATTATCCAGTCACATGTTCAAATAGATAATCAGGTTGAAATTGGTAATGACTGTTTTATCGATGCACATGTCACATTGACCGGTGAAACTAAAATCGGAAATCGTGTTCGCATTCATGCCAATAGCGTAATTGGCAGTGAGGGTTTTGGTTTTGCACCTTATCAAGGTAAATGGCATCGTATTGCCCAGTTGGGTTCGGTGCGCATTGCTGATGATGTCCGGATTGGTTCAAACTGTAGTATCGATCGCGGTGCCTTGGATGACACGATTTTGGAACAAGGCGTCATTATTGATAATCTTGTGCAAATCGCCCATAACGTCAAGATTGGTGCTAATACCGCTATTGCGGCTAAATGCGGTATTGCAGGTAGTACCACAATTGGCAAAAACTGTATTCTGGCAGGTGCTTGT
Organism: Acinetobacter sp. 226; assembly: GCF_048147925.1. Classification (NCBI taxonomy): domain Bacteria; kingdom Pseudomonadati; phylum Pseudomonadota; class Gammaproteobacteria; order Moraxellales; family Moraxellaceae; genus Acinetobacter; species Acinetobacter sp. 226. The sequence goes on from NZ_JAYWYX010000011.1 coordinate 15,990, forward strand.
GGTGTATCAGGACATCTAGATATAGTCGATAATGTGACATTAACTGGAATGTCAATGGTGACAAATAACATTACTGAAGCTGGTACATATTCTTCAGGTATGGGATTGCTGCCAAATCAGCAATGGAAACGCACGGTGGTTCGTTTAAGACAATTAGCAGATGTGCCATTGACCCAATTGGTAAAACGATTAGATCATATGCAATCTCAAATTGAGTCCATTGAATCAACATTTAAGTTGCGTAAATAATTATGATGATAGAGTCGAATTTGCCTACATTCACGAAGCCTGAATTGCCAATGAATATTCAAAAGATTCGTGAATATTTGCCCCATCGTTATCCATTTTTACTGGTTGATCGCGTTGTTGAGATTACCGAAAATGGCATTGTTGGTTATAAGAATGTCTCAATTAATGAAGAGTTTCTGCAAGGCCATTTCCCGAATTATCCCATCATGCCGGGTGTGCTGATTGTAGAGGCATTGGCTCAAATTTCTGGAATCTTGGGCTTTGTGATGAATAATGAAGTTCCAAGCGAGGGTTCATTGTTCCTGTTTGCGGGTGCGGAGAGGGTTAGATTTAAAAAACAGGTGGTTGCAGGTGACCAATTGGTTTTAAAATCTGAATTAGTGATGCATAAACGCGGCATTTACAAATATAATTGTACTGCCACAGTAGATGGCGTCGTCGCAACAACCGCGGAAATTATGGTTTCGCATCAGAAAGTCGAGCAGGCATGAGCAATAATCCCCTGATTCATCCAACTGCCATTATTGATTCATCAGCAGTCATTGCTGCCGGTGTAGAAATTGGTCCTTATTGTATTGTTGGGCCAAATGTCACTATTGGGGCGGGTAGCAAACTTCATTCACATGTCGTGGTGGGAGGCTATACGCGTATAGGTGAATATAACGAAATTTTCCAGTTTGCCAGTGTGGGCGAAGTTTGTCAGGATCTAAAATACGCAGGTGAAGAAACCTGGCTGGAAATTGGTGATCATAACAAGATTCGCGAGCATTGCAGTCTGCATCGTGGTACGGTCCAGGATCAAGGTATAACCAAGATTGGCAGTCATAATCTGCTCATGGTGAATACGCATATTGCTCATGACTGTATGGTCGGTGATTATAATATTTTCGCCAACAATGTCGGTGTGGCTGGTCATGTGCATATAGGTGATTACGTCGTCATTGGCGGTAACTCTGGAATTCATCAGTTCTGCAAGATTGACTCTTATAGCATGATTGGGGGTGCATCATTAATTCTAAAAGATGTCCCGGCTTATGTCATGGTTTCAGGCAATCCGGCCCATGCATTTGCCATGAATGTCGAAGGTATGCGTCGTAAAGGCTGGTCGAAAGATACCATTAACGGTTTGCGTGAATCCTTTAAGCTGATTTATAAATCGGGATTAACCACTCAGGAAGCGGTTGAGAAAATCCGTAGCGAAATTCTTCCAGAAGTTCCTGAAGCACAACGTCTGATTGATTCACTTGAGCAGTCTAAGCGTGGCATCGTGCGCTAAATGACAGAATTAAAAAAAGACACCTTCATGGTGTCTTTTTTTGCTTTACAACTTTCTATTTTACTTAAGAAATTTTATTTCTTCAGCTTTCGGATAATTCTTCAATAGCTTTGTCTTATATTGCGATGCAAGCGTAGCATTCTTTTCGACATCTTTGCTGATGTTATAAAGCTGATAAAGGGCAGTGGAGGCTTTCGCAGAATTTGGATAGCGGTCAACGACAATCAGATAATTACGTTTCGCTTCAGCAAATTTTGGCGGGTCGATCGCCAGATTGAATTCCGCTAACCAGAAATAAGCATTGCTGATATAAACGCTATTCGGGTTATTCTTGATAAAGTTCTGCATGGGTGCAATGGCTTTGGCTGCACCGCCATTTTTATAAGCATCTAAAGCCACGGTATAAGCTGCTTTTTCCAGCTCAGCAGGTTGCTGTCCGCTGCTTGCTGTATTGACCTTATTTGCGCTTAGACTGGGTGCAGTATCCTGTGGGTTTTCCTCCGTTGGATTGTCTTCAGCAGGTTCAATTTTTTGCTGTAACAGTTCTAGGCGCTGATCGAGATCGGCATAACGATTGTTCAGTTCATTTTTAAGCTGCGTAATCTCGTTTTCCTGTTCCTCTATTTTACCGCGCAAAATCCGTAGATCATTCTCGAGCTGCTGGTTCTTTTGCATGATTTGCCAGCTGGTATTGGTTTGAACGGCTGGAGCTGCGCCAGCAGGGATTGCGGCTGGGGTATTGACTGCAGTCTGGTTGCTGGTTTGACTCAAGCCACGCGATTCAATAGGAATATTGGCAAATAGAGGGATGGTAAAGAGTGCTGTCACTGCACACAATACGGTCTTTTTAAGCATCATAAAATTTCCATAATTCTTTGTGAGATGCGGATCCGCTACTCATCTTTTCAAGATAGATCATTGATATACGTTGCACACATTAAAAACGGCATTTTTAGAAAATGCAACAAGGTTTTACAAAGATCATGTGAATCTGAGTATTGATGGATTGATTGTGAAGATTGCTCCCAAAGCTGCAGAAATATCGATATTGTTTTTAAAATAATCAAACGGATAGCTGAAAGGGGTATTTTAAGAAACAAGGCTTGCAACTTGATTAAAAATCTCTATACTCTGTTTTTGTAATGGTAACCCTGCTGGTTACTTCGCAATTATACTCTATGAACCCCGCCAGGACCGGAAGGTAGCAACGGTAGTAGAACTATGATGTGCCGGAGCTTTGCTGGTAGGGTTGCCACCATATTCTTCTTATTATAATAACAATGAAAATTCGCAGTTTTATATTTTCACATATTATTCCTTTTTCAATATCCTCACACAGCATTATCTTATTAGTTTAATGATTAAATCATTATTAGTTTATATTGTGCTTTACTTTATTTTCTCAACTATATGGGATTAAATATTTAATTCATTAAGGCTTTCAAAAAAAAGATAAGAGTTAATCTTCTGCTTTACGGTTAATTGCCTTGATAATCGCATCCATTTCAAAACCACGATACATCAGGAAACGGATCTGTTTGGCTTTGAGCTTAGGATCTTTAGTGACTTCTATTCCATATTTTTTTACTTTTAGCTCGTAGGCCTGCTGTACCCAGTCGGTTTCCTTGAGTTCTTCCGAAATAAGCGCGGCATCAATCTTTTTACTCTTGAGTTTCATTTTAATTTGATTGGGGCCTTTGCCTTTACGCTTTTGACTCGACAACATGGTTTCCGCTACGCGCTGATCACTTTGATAGTTCTCACGGGACAGCTCTTCAACCAGATTAATAACTTCATCACGATGCTCTGCATAGAGGGCGAGTTTCTCTATCAGTTCAGCTTTGGAATATTCCTTGCGCGTCAGTACCGCAAAAGCATAAGAACGTAAACGTGAGCCAGTCAGTCCTGGTTTTTTTTCATCTTTGGCTGATGATGAAGAAAACAGGCGTTCCTCGGGATCAAATTCAGGAGTGTCTTGCAGCGCTGTTTTTGCAGGTCGAGTATGATCTTCAGTATCGCCAAACTGCTGTTTTAAAGTTTCATAATCGAGCAGTTTGCTAAATTTCGCGTCTGACATGATTCTCTCGGATTTTACATTCCATATATAATAACAAAACGCCCCGTAGGGCGCTGTGTCTTGACGTTTATAGATGATGCATCTAATAATATCACGCATCTAAAAAGTCGGGCTCTTCCTTGCTATTGTCTTCTTCAACAACCACTGCTTTAGTCAGAAGCTGGTCGCGAATCAGTTTTTCAATCGTCTGAGCCATTTCTTTATGCTCTTCCAGATAACGGATGGTGTTGTTCTTACCTTGGCCAATTTTTTCGCCTTGATATGAATACCACGCACCGGCTTTCTGCACGATTTCTTGCTGTACAGCAAGGTCGATCAATTCACCTAGATGGTTAACACCTTTGCCATAAAGAATCTGGAATAAAGCTTCTTTAAACGGAGGCGCCATTTTGTTTTTCACGACTTTGACTTTGGTTTCAGACCCAACAATCTCGTCACCTTCTTTCACTTGTCCAATACGACGAATATCCAGACGTACAGATGCATAGAACTTCAGTGCGTTACCACCAGTTGTGGTTTCAGGGCTACCGAACATGACACCAATCTTCATACGAATCTGGTTAATGAAGATCACCATGCAGTTTGAGCGTTTGGCATTACCGGTAATTTTACGCAGTGCCTGGCTCATCAAGCGGGCTTGCAGACCCATATGCGAGTCACCCATTTCACCTTCAATTTCAGCGCGCGGAGTCAAGGCAGCCACGGAATCGACAACGATCATGTCGATCGCGCCAGAACGCACCAGCATGTCTGCGATTTCAAGTGCCTGTTCACCGTGATCGGGTTGCGATACCAGCAGGTTGTCGATATCTACACCCAGTTTGCGTGCATATTGAGGATCAAGTGCGTGTTCTGCATCGATGAATGCACATGTACCGCCTGCTTTTTGACACTCTGCAATTGCTTGCAGAGTCATTGTGGTTTTACCTGAAGATTCAGGACCATAGATCTCGACGATACGACCTTTAGGTAAACCACCAATACCGAGCGCGATATCCAGCGTTAAAGAACCTGTAGACACAGCTTCAACTGCCTGAACGGTATTGTCACCAAGACGCATAACTGTATTTTTACCAAACTGTTTTTCAATCTGGCTTAAGGCAGCATTGAGCGCCTTGTTTTTATTCTCATCCATCTTACAACCTCAATACGATGTCACTAAGTTAGTACTCAAGTGGATGTCTTAAATTAGAGCTTTGTTCCACAGGTGTATAGTGACAGAATTTTCCCTAGTGTTCTATAAAAGTCAGCGCATGTACGACATATTCTGACGCTTAAATTTAATCGTCATTATAGGACCATGACTCATCAAAATTCTGACTATTTTCATTTTTAAATTTACTGATGTCACGACGATCTTTCTTGCTTGGACGATGGTCGGGACGAGCTAGATTATGCAACTTTCTTTGTGATGTAATCAATTCCCGACGTGCAATACTGACTTCGGTTTCTTCATACAGTTTTTGTGCCACCGGTGCAGGGCCACGAACATCAGAAAGTTCCTTAACCAGCACGGTTTTTTTGTCGATACCTTGCTGAATCGTCAGTTCCATACCGACGCGGACTTCGCGTGATACCTTGACACGTTCACCATTGTGATGAACTTTACCGCCTTCAATCGCATGTTTGGCAATCGAACGGGTTTTGAAAAACCGTGCTGCCCATAGCCATTTGTCTATACGCATGCCTACCGCATCTTCGGGTAAAGACGATTTACGCATATTTTATTTCTACCTCAGCCTGATTTAAATATGTGATTAAATCTGTTAATTGGTGCAGCATCGGGTAATTGCAAGTCTCGCGTGCGACTTTGGCTGAAGAGGGTTGCTGGATGCTCAACAGATTTTGAATGCCATAGGTTTTGGCGCCATTCAGGACTTTTTCAGTATCATCAATAAAATAAGCATGTGTAGGATCAAATGGATGCAGTGCATTCAGGCCTTGCCAGAATTCGACAAATTCTTTGGCATGCCCAATCGTTTCTGAGCTGACAATCACATCAAAATAATCTCTTAAATTCAAGTGATCCAGTTTGAAAGCTAGACCGGCACAGTCAGCGTTGGTGGCCAGCCAGATGGGATAGCCGTTATTTTTGAGATAATCCAGTAATTCAAGACAGTGAGGGCGTAAAGCGACTTTATCTTTATGTTCAATTTGCATGGCCAAAACATCAACTCCGACTTTCGCCGTCCAGAAGCGCGAGGAGTACCAGTTTAAAGTGTGATTATGTTGCTGATAAAATGCAAAGAGTATCGCTTGGCTTTGTTCCAGGCTACAGCCATGAGTTGCTGCATAACGTACAGGCAATAACTCGTTCCAGATAAAATCATCGTAGGCAAGGTCAAGTAAAGTACCATCCATATCGAAAATGATAGTCGGTCTTTGCATTCAGGATTCTCCAAAGTTTTTCAAAGTTCAACAAAGCATGTAGAAAAGCTTTAGATTCAATGAAATTAGCTGTCTTTCGCGTTCTTTAACGGTGATCAAATAATTTCAAAGTTCAACAAAATCATTTACCTTTCAAGAAAAAATGATGTACATCGGGGTATACATCATTTCGCTCTGCTTGAATATATGCAAAGTATAGAGCATTTGGGCAGGAAAATTTATATGGGTTGAAGTGATGGTGGGCTTAAATTCAATAAAGCACAACTACATGAAAAGGTGGGGGTGGTGACAGATAGGGGTGGTCCGTCGATTCGACTAATACCTAACCTTAATATCGTGTGGCAATACCGCTATTGTGTTGAAAGGAGGGGGATGAATATCTGAAACAGCTCACAGTTAAAGACATTTGCGATCTTTGGTGGGATACGAATGCGTTTCATAAAGTTTTTTATAAGTAGAATTATCGGGCCTTTGAGTTGCTGGTTTATCTGCAATAAGTAGACGCGAGCAATGAGGTTGAAACGCATCAGGTGCAAAAAAAATGTACTTTGGCAGCACAGAACCCAACTGGTCGCGCTTTACAAATTGGATAATAATCCATAAAGGTCATTCAATTGTTTTGCTCTATTTTCTTCGCTTAAATAAGAAACACATTAATTAAATTGTAAGGAATAAAAATGGATGCTGATTTTCAAAGTGTCGTTAATCTAGGAGTGCCATCAGGTCCTCAACCCACACATTTAATTGCTTACATGCAGAACGGTGAAATTAAGACAGTCGAACTCAAAAATGCTTCTGTCGGACTGGCAGAACATGGTGGAACTGATCTAGAGCAGATTTCTAAAGAAGTCATGAGTTATCTTGATTTAAAAGAGGATATTAAGATTATCGCTATTACTGATTTAGGAATGCATTAATTTTCTTAGCCAACAAATTATATTTTTACTAAAGCTCGGATGGTGGTACTTATCCGGGCATTTTTATCTTAAAAAAATAATACAAAATCGCGATAGTCGATGGGCGTCTGCAGTCAATCTAGCGGGTAATACGGGTATGCAAATAGAATTGAAATCGTAGCAAAGTCCTCCAGTTAAGAGTTTCTATCTATTATGAATGTAAGTATGTTTTTGAATATATGTATAAAATTAAATAATAAATAAAAATATATCTAAATTAATATTTTGAAACTCTATCCCTGCCTATTGAAAAATATGTTAGGTTTTTCAGAGCATTTGAGAGATTCAGGTTTTCTATGTTTAGAGCAACAGCAGCGCCACAAGACCCGATGGTTTTACAGTTCGTGCCCATTTTGACCCAAGCTTGTGAAATTTTGCGAGAAGAATATCAGCGTTATTGTTCTGGTGCAGCTTTTGATATCCTTAAAAAGGATGATAATTCTCCGGTGACTCAGGCAGATTTTCGGGTTAATACTTATCTGACTCGGGCTTTGGCGGAGATTTCAGACTTACCTTTATTGTCTGAGGAAGGGCAAGAGCATGAACGCCGCTCATGGACAGAATTCTGGTTGCTTGATCCGCTAGATGGAACCAAAGAGTTTTTGCACCAACGGCCTGAATTCACCATTAATTTAAGTCTGGTCAGAGGCAGTTTAACCACTTTTGCCATATTGGCGGTTCCTGAGCAGCAACTGATTTATTTCTGTCCAGAGCAGGGACTGCCTTATAAATATGATATTCGAACTATGGCCTGGTTCGAATATGAAACGTCTTTGACAACCAAAATACTTTCTGTAGGTTTGAGTCAAAGCAGCCAGCAGAAACCGAAATATACCGAGTATTTGCAAAGTCTGGCCAAGCTTACTGACTATACGGAATTTAAAGCGGGCAGTGCCTATAAATTTTGCCTGATGTTAGAAGATCAGGTGGATATCTATCCACGGTTTCATCCGACCTCGGAATGGGATACCAGTGCTGGTCAATGTATGCTCGAACGGATTGGTGGTGGCCTGGTCGATTTTAAAGGCCGTCCATTTACCTATAATCATCGGAATACCTTGCTGAATGGCGGATTCATTGCCTTTAAAAATAATGAGATGAAAAATATTGCATTGCAGGCAGTGTCTGACATGCAGACTGAGCATTGAGCAAAATCCTGAGCGTGTTATAGTGGTAATTAAGCTATTACAAATCCACTAGGCTGTAACGTGTCCCTGAAACTGCTTCCTCCGAGTATGTTGAGTGCAATTGATCTATTGCCCGATGTACAGACGCCTGTCACCTTATTCACACGACATTCGATTCGTGAGGATGTGCGGGGTCAGGGTTTAGCAGGTTATGACCTGCAACTGACCAGTCAGGGACGGGATCTGGCGCAAGAATGGGGCGCTTATCTGGCTGATCAGACGGATCGCATGATTCATCACTGTATTTCGAGTCCGATCCAGCGCTGTATCGATACCGCTGCCCTGATGATTGAAGGGGCAGATGCGGTTACTCCTGAGCAAAATACCCATAACATTGAAATTATAGAGCAGGGGCTTCTGGTTGAGCCGGGCAGTTTTGTGCTGGATATTCAAAAAGCCGGACCTTATTTCGCCAAGCAGGGTGCGCTCGGCTTCATTAACAGTTTTGTCAATAATGCCTTGCCGGGGATGAAACAGCCGATTCATGGTGTGGTGGATGTGCTGGAACTGATTTACAACACTCATCCGCAAAATAAATATGGATTGAGTCTGGCCGTCAGCCACGACACCATTTTGGCAGCAATGATTGCGGTGATGTCGGGACGTCAGGATGTCAGTCGGGAAGACTGGCCAAAAATGATGGAAGGGTTATTTGTCTGGTTCGAGGGAGATATATTTTTAGAGTCCAAACTAAAATGGATCTGGCGTGGTCAGGTACATGAACTGGATATTGCTGATTTTAAGCGCTCACAGACTTCTTAAATAAAATTATTTTATCCAAGACTCAATTGTGCGCAGCAATTGGGTTTTTTATTTTTAGCTGTAAAAATTATAAAGATGCTGAACTTCTGTATTGATCATTAACTATACGTCGGTCTAAAACGTTAAAGAGTAAATTCTAAAATAGCATTTTTTACATTTATAAGATAAAAGTTCAATAATGTAACGCTGAAAATTATCTATGCTTGATAGATATGGAAATCTTCTTGAGAAAAAATTATGAAAATTATTACAGTTTTAAGCCTGATCGCGATTTTGGGTTTAACCGCATGTCAAAAACGGGACACTGACAATTCGAAACAGGACAAAACGACTTCGCCATCCTCGATGGATAAAGATCGATAAGTTAAAAGAACTTGAAAATAGAAATAGGACTTGGTTGTGAATTTATTAAATAGATTATCCAATCTCAGTACGGTATTGGCCGGTTAAATACATCAGCCAGGTGGCATGAATATGAAGATTGATATTTTTTCTTTAAATTTTCTAAATTTCAGATACAAAAAAAGCCCTAAAAAGGGCTTTTCTTATTTGCGATTAGTTAGAAGCTAGTGCTTTAACTTGCGCGTTCAAGCGGCTCTTGTGACGAGCTGCTTTGTTTTTATGGATGATGCCTTTGTCAGCCATGCGGTCGATTACTGGAACAAGCGTTTTGTACGCTTCAGTAGCAACAGCATAGTCATTAGTGCTGATAGCAGCTAATGTACGTTTAAGATAGGTACGAACCATAGAACGCAAGCTTGCGTTGTGTTTGCGTGCTTTAACGTTTTGACGAGCACGTTTTTTAGCTTGAGCAGAGTTTGCCACTCGTGCACTCCTTGAAATTGATTGGTCTGGGCGGGCTGAAACTCAACTGAAAACCAACATCAGAGGAATTATCACCAGCCCGTAAACAAGTGCCATATTCTGATTAAACTAAGCACCGAAGTCAAGTCTTGACATGCTTTGACAACATTTTAGATGCAGAAAAATTCTAAAGAAAACGTTAGATTAGTATTCCACCTAGGAGATCGTATAAAAAATGACTAAATCACTGACTCATCCCGTTGTTATAGGTGCCACCGGATTGGTAGGGAAACAACTAATAAAACGTTTGCAGGAAGAACCCACTTGCCAGCAGATTACTGCAGTGGTCAGAAAATATCAAAAAGATCTGGATGCTCTGGATAAAGTTCAACAACTGGTATTAGAGGATTTCCTGATGCTGAATGATCAGGATGTCAGCCAGCATAGCCATGGCTTTAGCTGTCTGGGCAGCACCATGAAAAAAGCCGGATCTAAACAGGCATTTTATAGTATTGACTATACGATAAACGCACACTTTGCAGAGCTATTGCAACAGACTTCAGCGCATTACCTGCTGCTGAGTGCGATGGGCGCCAATTCGCAATCACATTTTTACTATAACCGGGTTAAAGGCGAACTGGAGGATTATGTGCAAACATTGACCCTGGATAAAATCAGTCTGATTCGGCCTTCATTGCTTATTGGTGAACGTCCAGAACAGCGTTTTCTAGAAGATATCGCGCAGCAGGTTTACCATAAAGTATCGCGTTTTATTCCTGACAATTTTGTTTACAAGCCAGTGACAGCTGAACAGGTCGCTCATACTATGGTCGAGGCTGCGCTGACCCAGACGGTAAAATTTGAAATTTATGATAATTTACGTATACAAAAAATGAAATGAGGGGAAAACACCGTGTCTACAGCAGCATTTGTTACCTGTGACTTGTTAGATGATCATCCTGAGCTAGAGCTTCAAGTAGTTACACCTTGTCTGGACGGTAAATTTTTTAAGAGTTATGGAGCTCGAAAAACTTTTGGCGGTCAGATTGTGACAGTAAAATGTTTTGAAGATAATTCACGCGTGAAAGAGTTGTTGGCCACAGATGGAACCGGCAAGGTACTGGTGGTAGATGGTGGTGCATCAATGCGCTGCGCCTTGATGGGTGACCTGATTGCAGAGTCAGCTGTAAAAAATCATTGGAATGGTGTAATTATTTATGGTTGTGTGCGTGATGTCGATGCAATCGCTGAACTTGATCTTGGTGTGAAGGCCTTAGCTGCGATTCCGCAAAAGAGCAATCGTAAAGGCATTGGTGAAGTTGATATACCACTGTACTTCGGTGGTGTTACCTTTCAATCAGGTGAATACGTCTATGCAGACAATAATGGTATCGTTTTGTCTAAAGAAAAACTGGTGGACTAATCCTGTTTATTGAAAACATACAAAAATCAGCTATAACGTGAAAGTTCGGCAGTTTAGATTGCAGCTTTCACGGCTTGAAAATAATAAAGAGGATAGATGATATGTTAGGTCATCAGATTAAAGTAGCACAGGCATTGGCATCTGCATTTCTGGAAGGCGGTCGAGGAACGACTGGAACCCCGTTTCCAAACCAGCCTGAAAAGCCGCTAAAGCTTTATGAATACGAAGGCTCACCATTCTGTCGCCGTGTACGTGAAGTGATGACTTTACTGAACCTCGATTACGAAGTGTATCCATGTCCACGAGGTGGTAAACGCTTTCGTCCCGAAGTAAAACAGCAGGGCGGTAAACTTCAGTTCCCATTTTTAGTGGATGAAAACACGGGAGATAAGCTGTACGAATCTCAGGATATTATTCACCACCTGTTTAAGCATTATGGCAAAACCGGTAAAACCCCAGCCAAGTATGCAAATTATCCAAAGGTGCCAGTTGCCGCCATTGCCGGTACGATGGTGAACGGCCTACGCGGTGGTATGGCGAAACCCTTAAAGAAAGATAAACCTGTACCTGCACAGCTTCTTGAACTGTGGGGCTTTGAAGCCAGCCCATATACCCGTATTGTCCGTGGTGTATTGTCTGAGCTAGAAATTCCCTATATCTACCATAATGTAGCGAAAGAGCGCTGGCAGGATCAGGGTCTGGCAAAACTGCGACTAAAACCGGGTAAATATGAACCATTGCCGGGCGGTAAGCGTGAACATGTCTTAGAAGTGATGGGAAATAATATTCAGGTACCTTATCTGGTCGACCCGAATACCAATGTGAAAATGTTCGAATCGAAAGATATTGTGGATTATCTAAAACGTCAGTATGGATATTGATTCCTGTAACTGTTTTAAATAAAAGAATTCCTAAGCCAGAAAAAAAAGAGGATCATTTGATCCTCTTTTTTATATTTCTTATTCTTCTTCAGCAGGTGGAACCAGCATGAGAATTGATTCATTGAGCAGATCTGCCAGATCTTCCAGCATATCTTCATCAGCAAAGTCCAGATCCAGCATCACAGACTCACCATTGGCAATCAGCTTGAGTTTTTCTGCAAAAGCTTCCGAGACACATAAACCTTCGCCATTGCCCCAGAACAGTACTTCACCATCTTCTTCAGTATAAAGCAGGCGTGATGCAGGCTCGAGCATAATGCTATAACCCTGATCCAATGCCTCTTCCAGGTCGCCCGTACCAATTTCCCCAGCTTCCGGAAGGTTTTCTGGGTATTTGGGTTCAGACATCAGGCTTATAATGGCATCTTCAAGTACATTGGAGTTATGCAGCTGCTCCATGATTTTGCCTTTCAGATATTCAAGCTCATTCGCTGTGACTTCACCAGCAGCACTGATTTGATCACGAATGATGTCAGTCAGAGGATTGCGTAAAGCTTCATTTTCGGCAAACTTGTCGCCGACACGATCCATCATGTCACTGACATTCGGCATACGGAAACCGAAAGAATAAGTCAGGCAGTCATCTTCAGCGACGCCGTAGTGAGCCAGACCAGGCGGCACATAGAGCAAGTCGCCAGGTGCCAGGACTTCATCAAAATTAACTTCCATTTCTGGTAACAGTTTGAGTGGTTGACCTGGAACGAATGCAGTTTCGGCATCACACATTTGCCCAAGCTGCCAGCGACGGTGGCCATAGCCTTGTACCAGAAATACATCATAGAAGTCGAAATGTTTGCCGACTGAACCGCCTTGCGGTGCATAAGACACCATAATGTCATCGCGACGCCATTGTGGAATAAACGGGAATTTTTTCCAAAGTGCCGACAGGTCAAATGAATAATGATCTACAGCCTGAACCAAAAGCGTCCAGAGTTTGGGCATCTTCTGGAAATCTGCTTTGAGTAAAGGCGAAGATTTCACGCTCCACTGATTCGGATCACGGTCTTTCTGCTTGATGAGACGGGCAGTGACATGTTCTTCAAGCGCAAGTTCCATCACATCGTTGGGTTCAAGCAAACTGACGATTTCAGGCATCGCATTACGCACCAGTAAAGGTTTCTTTTGCCAGTATTCACTAAGGAATTGTTCAGCGGTCATACCGCCTAATACGTCTAAAGGTTGAGACATAGAGTACAGCCTGAATTTAAAGGGAGAGATTAAGGAACCAGAATTTTTAATTCACGAAGAATATGACAGAGCTTGATCATCGGCATGCCCATCAGTGTAGTCTGGTCTTGTCCGATCATTTCTTCAAACAAGCTGATGCCGAGGCTTTCGCACTTAAAGCTGCCTGCACATTGCAAGGGTTGTTCAATTTCGATATAGCGCTCGATTTCGGCCTGAGACAGTTTACGAAACTTGACTTTATAGTGTTCAACCAGACTTTGTTCAAAACCGGTCGATCGCTGCTGCACACTGAGCGCCGTACTGAAATATACAATTTTGTCCGAGTTGGCTTGTAGCTGGCGAATAGCTTTTTCAGTCGTTAACGGTTTACCGATAAAAATATCCGGTGCACCTTCACGCCATGCCACCTGATCTGAGCCGATCACAATCGCTTCTGGATTCTGTTCAGCAATATATCTGGCTTTTTCAAAAGCCAGTCGTTGTGCCAGATCATCTGCATGATTTTCCCCGCGAGGAGACTCATCAATATCCGGAACTACGGAAATATAATCAATATGCAAACGATCCATCAGCGCTTTACGGGTTTGACTGGATGATGCCAAGATAATCTGTACAGAATTCATTAGACAGCATATTCCTCAAGAATATTTAACGGTACGTAAGCAAGAACAGCTTTGTGACAGGCTTGCAGCTTGATCGGGGGTGCCTGACCGGCTTCATAGGCTTCGACCCAGCGCGTCACGCAGATACACCAGAAATCGCCAGGCTGCAGGCCGGGAAAGTCCAGTTCAGGTAAAGGTGTAATCAGATCATTACCGACTTTTTGGGAAAAATTCAGAAACTCTGAAGTCATTTGCGCACATACCGTATGTTGCCCCAGATCAGTGGTTGCAGTATGGCAAAAGCCATTGCGGAAATACCCGGTAATCGGATCGAAGCAACAGCTGGACAAAGGCTCACCTAACACGTTCAAACGGTTAAGATTTGGATCAGGATGTATCGACATAAGGACTGAATCTAAAAGAGGCTTTTTTCTATCATAACAAAACTTTGGCATTCATAATGATTTCTGCAAAAGATGCTAACCTTTTTCTGCATAATCATTTAAAATCGGCTGGTTTTAATATCTATAAAGTGAGCTTTACATGAACTTTCAGCGTATGACTGACCTCGATTTAGCAGGTAAACGTGTTCTGATCCGTGAAGATTTAAACGTTCCTGTTAAAAATGGTGTGATCACCAGCGATGCGCGTCTTCGTGCAGCATTGCCAACGATTAAAGCAGCACTAGAAAAAGGCGCTGCAGTAATGGTGTATTCTCATCTGGGTCGTCCGGTTGAAGGTGAGCCTAAGGCTGAACAGTCACTTGCTCCTGTAGCGGCTTACCTGACTGAAGCTTTGGGTCAGGAAGTGAAACTGTTCACTGACTATTTAGATGGCGTTGATGTTCAGCCAGGTCAGGTTGTTTTGCTTGAAAACTGTCGTTTTAATGTGGGTGAAAAGAAAAACAACCCTGAGCTTGCAGCAAAATATGCAGCACTTTGCGACGTATTTGTAATGGATGCCTTTGGTACAGCGCACCGTGCAGAGGCCTCAACTGAAGGCGTAGCGCGTTTAGCGAAAGTTGCAGCAGCAGGTCCTTTATTGGCAGCTGAACTGGATGCGCTTGGCCGTGCACTGAAAACTCCAGAAAAACCAATGGTGGCGATTGTTGCAGGTTCTAAAGTTTCAACCAAACTTGATGTTTTGACTTCACTGTCTGATATCTGTGATCAATTGATTGTGGGTGGTGGTATTGCCAATACATTCCTTGCTGCAGCGGGTTATAACGTAGGTAAATCATTGTGTGAAAAAGACCTGATCGATACAGCAAAAGCCATTGCTGCAAAAGTATCAGTTCCGCTTCCTACTGACGTTGTGGTTGCAGATGCCTCTGAAATCAACTTTGAAGATTTCTTGGGTTCATTGGCTGCAGCCAAAGCAACGGTGAAAAACGTTGCAGATGTTGCTGATAACGACATGATTCTAGACGTTGGCCCGGAAACTGCAAAAGCATTTGCAGAAATCCTGAAAACCTCTAAAACCATTCTTTGGAATGGCCCGGTCGGCGTATTTGAAGTAGATCAATTCGGTGAAGGTACTAAAACTTTATCTTTAGCAATTGCTGAATCGGAAGGTTTCTCGATCGCGGGTGGTGGTGACACTCTGGCTGCGATTGACAAGTATGAAGTGGCTGACAAGATTGGCTATATCTCGACGGGTGGTGGTGCATTCCTTGAGTTTGTTGAAGGTAAAACACTTCCTGCAGTTGCAGTGCTATTAGAACGTGCTTAAGTGTAGGTTCTGATTTAAAAAGCTGGCATGATGCCAGCTTTTTTTTATTTTTATAGACCAGAGATTCTGAATCCGTTCATCATTTGGTCATTAAAATGCAATAAACCTGTCATATGATGCAGACCATGAGTCAACAAAACGAGATCTCCTGATGAAACAGCAACTCACTTTAGCTGCATTACTGGCAGCATCTTTGGCCTTAACCGCATGTGCGAAACAGGAAAGTGCCCCAGAATCTGAAGTAGAAGGTTCAGCACCTGTTGCTGCAGAAACCGTAAGCCCAGAACAACAGGCAGCAATTAATGCCATTGATAAGCCGGTTCTGGATGAAAAAAATATGGATGTCCCGCCTGAAATTGCCAATGCGTCGGCAGATGCAGCTACACCAGATGAGTCTGGAGCCGCAGCTTCTGAGCCTGTTACACACTAAGTGAGAGTACGCAAGTGAAAATCCCTGCAAAAGCAGGGATTTTTTATAAAATATTGTATTTTTTGGCTGTATTGAAATAGTTGAACATGTAGAATATGGCCCATTACCTGGGAGGATATTATGGCTCTTATTTCGATGCGCCAGCTCTTGGATCACGCCGGCGAACATGCATACGGCGTACCAGCGTTTAACGTAAACAACTTAGAACAAATGCGTGCAATCATGCTCGCAGCAGATGCAACCAATTCACCTGTAATCGTACAGGCGTCTGCGGGTGCACGTAAATATGCAGGTGCTCCGTTCTTGCGTCACCTGATTTTGGCTGCAATTGAAGAATGGCCACATATTCCAGTGGTAATGCATCAGGATCACGGTACGAGCCCTGACATTTGTCAGCGTTCTATCCAGTTGGGCTTTACTTCGGTCATGATGGACGGCTCACTGGGTGAAGACGGTAAAACACCAACTTCATACGAATACAACGTCGACGTTACTCGCCGTACTGTCCAAATGGCACATGCATGTGGCGTTTCAGTAGAAGGTGAAATCGGCTGTCTGGGTAGCCTGGAAACAGGAATGGCAGGCGAAGAAGATGGCGTAGGCGCTGAAGGCGTACTTGACCATTCTCAGCTTCTGACTTCTGTTGAAGAAGCGCGTCAATTCGTTGCAGATACCAATGTTGATGCATTAGCAATTGCAGTCGGTACTTCTCATGGTGCCTACAAGTTTACTCGTCCACCTACAGGCGATATTCTTGCGATTGACCGCATCAAAGAAATTCATGCAGCTCTGCCAAATACTCATCTTGTTATGCACGGTTCAAGCTCTGTGCCACAAGAATGGCTAGCAGTGATTAACCAGTATGGCGGTGACATCAAAGAAACGTATGGTGTACCTGTTGAGCAACTGGTTGAAGCGATCAAGCACGGTGTGCGTAAAATTAATATCGACACTGACTTGCGTTTGGCGTCTACAGGTGCAATGCGCCGTATGATGGCTGAAAAACCAAGCGAATTCGATCCACGTAAATTCTTCAGTGCAACTGTAGATGCAATGAAGCAAATCTGTATTGATCGTTATGAAGCTTTTGGTACTGCAGGTAATGCAGACAAGATTCGCCCGATTTCTCTAGAGAAAATGGTCGAGCGTTATAAATAATTCCTGTTGAATGATTTATAAGAAGGGCCCACAGCAAATGTGGGCTTTTTTATGGATAAATAAAGATGAAAAAATAAGAGCAGCGTATGGAACTGATTTTTATTGCAGCATTATGTAGTGTTGTAGTCTCAATATTATTAAAAGTCGCCAGGAACAAAGGCTTGAGCCCGATTCACATGATTAGCTGGAACTATGCCTCAGCTAGTCTCTTATGTTTTGTCTGGTTCAAGCCTGATATTCAGCATATTTCAATGTCCCAGACACCGTGGTTACTCATTTTAGCTTTGGGTATTTTGCTTCCTAGCGTATTCCTGTTTCTGGCTCAGGCCTTACAGACAGCGGGAATTTTAAAAACAGAAATTGCCCAGCGTCTCTCGGTGGTTTTATCTCTGGCGGCAGCCTATTTTATTTTTCAGGAACAGTTCAACCAGCTAAAAATACTGGGTATTGCCTTGGGGATCAGTGCAGTACTGTGCATTCTGCTTTCACATCGCCAAAGTAGCGGGCAGGGCAGTCAGGGAATGTTATATCTGGGTTTGGTCTGGATGGGTTATGCACTGATTGATGTCTTGTTGAAATATACGACCAGCTTGGGTTTGCAATTTGCCGTAGCGCTTAATCTGATGTTTGTATGCGCCATGATTCTATCGATGCTGTATCTACTACTCAAATATCATCATCTGGGGTCCGGCAAGGACATCGGCTTAGGCCTGCTACTGGGCGTACTGAACTTCGCCAACATCGCCTTTTATGTCAAGGCACATATGCTGCTTAAAGATACACCGGCAATCGTGTTTGCCGGCATGAATATTCTGGTAGTCATTTTTGGTGTAATTGCAGGGTTGCTGATCTTTAAGGAGCGCCTCAAACCTGCAAGCACGATAGGATTAATCCTAGGTGTGATCAGTGTGATTTGCCTAGCTTATGCAATGTCTGTCTAACATAGGAAGAGGCAAATTCAAGCGGATTACGCAGCACGTCTTCTTTTTCTACCCGTCCCAGCAGCAAGCCGGCCTGTTTACAGTCGGGACAATGCGGATAACGATACTGGGAATGCACATAATGGTGTAAATAGATTTTATCGCAATGTTTACATTCAAATTTTAAGGAGCGGGAAGCTATAACCGACATGGATACCTCTAATTGTTATTCTAGTTAGATATGGAGAATAAAGCAAAAAATAGGCCCGAATTGATATGCAAAGGGGCACTTGGCCCCTTTTATAACATAAATTAATTACAGTTTGGTGAAAATATCTTCGGCAGGTAGGCGTGATTTAGGTAGCTTGGCATTGAAGTCATTTTCACTGCGATAGCCTAAAGTCAACAATACGGAAGGGATCAAACCCTGTTCTGCAAGTTGTAGTTCTTCACTGATAATCTCTTCATCAAAACCGCCAATCGGTGTGGCATCGATACCTTCAATTCCGGCAGCCAGAAGCAACTGGCCAAGTGCAATAAAGGTCTGGTTTTCCGCCCAGCGCTGAATATCTCCTTTTTCATTACGATAGTAATGTATATAGCCTGCGCGGGTATTTTTCTGGCCTTCCTTGGCAGATTCATCTTTAAAACGGCCGCTAAGATCATCACGGTTCAATAAGTTGTCTAAATGTTGCTCATTAATATCTGCTTTGGTGCAGAATAAAATGGTATGTGAAGAATCCAGAACTTTGGGTGCATTGTAGGCATAAGTGCCGACCAGGGCTTTTGCAACGCGCTTTTTGGCAGCATCATGATCGGCAATAAAAAAATGCCAGGGCTGAATATTGATCGAAGAGGGGGTAAGACGCAAAATTTCTAACAGGCGATCAAACTGGGCTGGGGGGATTTTTTTGCTAGGATCATAGGCTTTAGTGGTGTAGCGATTTTGCGCGATCTTGAGTAAATCCATCAATGGACTCCAATCTTTTCAAATAAACAGCGGGTAGGGATTTTAACTATATACACTTTCCTATTCCCCAGATTATTACAATAAAACAGCATCTAGCAAAGCCAGTTCTGACATGATCTTGAACTGTAGGTCAGCCAAACTTAGAGCTAAATCAGATTAAAAACCATTTTTTGTCTATTGGCACTTTTAAGCAAGAAGCGTTTAATAAGAGGCATCGGCAGCAACATGCAAATAGGTTAGCGGATGCAAGTGACCAATTATTTTAAACACAAACTGAAAACCCAGCAGCAAATCGGCTTATGGATTGGACTGGCCGATGCCTATGGTACCGAGATTGCAGCCAATGCAGGCTACGACTGGTTGTTGATTGATGGTGAGCATGCACCCAGTGATCTGAGAACGACCTTGTCACAACTGCAAAGTATTGCTGCTTATCCCTCGCAAGCCGTAGTGCGGCCGCCCATTGGCAGCGTACAACTGATTAAGCAGCTCCTTGATATCGGAGCACAAACACTGTTGATTCCGATGGTGGAAACTGTGGAACAGGCCGAGCTTATGGTAAAGGCAGTTCGTTATCCGCCTGAAGGGATTCGTGGTGTAGGCGCTGCGCTGGCACGTGCTACCCGCTGGAACAGTATTCCGGATTATTATCAAAGGGCTCATGAGGAAATCTGTCTATTAATTCAGATTGAATCAGTAACAGGGCTGGAAAATCTGGATGCTATTCTTCAGCTTGACGGGATTGATGGGGTATTTATTGGTGCTGTCGACTTGTCTGCGACCATGGGCTATCAAGGTGATCCAAATCATCCTGAAGTGCAAAAAGCAGTAGTAGATGCCATTCAACGTATTCGTGCTGCCGGCAAGGCCGCAGGGATTTTGTCGACCCAGCATGAAGTGACTCAGAAATATCTGGAGCTTGGCACTGAGTTTGTCGCTGTGGGCGTGGATACCAGCGTTTTGATAAATTCTTTACGTGATCTGCTAGGAAAATATAGAAAGGATATCAATGTAATTCACCCGACTGGCGGCTATTAATCAATAAGAACTTCTGAATGAATAGCTTGCTTAGATTTTTGGTTTACTTTTAATCAGAAATTTTTTAGGATGAGCTATTCATTCAGCTATAAGAAGAAAATCCCAAGGAATCTTCAGGAAGCGGAACAGTTTTTACAAGAACAGCAGAACACCTTAAAGAATAAACGTCAGCAAAGAACTAGACGAGCGCAACAAGCTTTTTTTATGATTCACGTACTGTTTGCAGCCTTAAATGCTATTCTCTTGATCCTAAATTATCAAAAGACAGGAGAGTGGAACTTGCTGTACCTCGGGCTGAGTTTCATGTCTCTAATATTGATTTTAAGGTATTTAAAGACAGGTTTTGTTTATCAACGGAAATGAAATAACGTTAAAATGAATTTTAGATAATGAAAGTTAAAAGCCTAATAATTAACAAAGCATGAGAAAAGTTCTTAAAAATCCCATTCTATTGTAATGACAATGTATGTTTGCTTTCCTCGGGAATAAAGGGTATAGTGGCAAAACTTCGAGCGAGTATAGTTCTCGCTTTTATTATTTTTAGCTGATTGTGATTCACTTTTGGTTCAAGCATTTAAGCTTGAATAACATCTAGTAACTACAGAATTATTATACAAATTTGGTTTTATTAATCTCTTTGTACTGTCACAAAAAGCTCATATTATGAGTAAATATTTTGAATATATTAAATGAATGGCATGTCGCCACTGCCGTAAATGGTGGTGAAATTAACGTTAAATTAGTTCCTTTAAAGCGTAAACAGAGCACTCTGGATGGTTTTATCTGGGTAGAAGTTGGAAAAATGATCCAGCTGCAAACTGGTGAGGAAATCCTGTTTAATCTTGATGGTAAAAGCTTTTATACCGGTGTGAACCAGCTTTATCGTTTGTGTTAAGCGAATCTATATCTTAAAAAAGTGGCTGATTAATATCGCCACTTTTTTAGTTTCAGCATATCAAAATTTTGGTCTGGCTGGATTTCCAGAATTTCAGCATATTCCTGTTTCCAGTCACCCAGTACAATGCGCTTTTTATTAGCTGCTTGATGAATGGCAGCCCGATGTGTATGACCGTGAATCAGCACATCAGCTTGTTTGAAGGCAGCTTCTACGGCAGATGCATTCACATCCATCACGGCATAGCTTTTTAATTGCTGTGCTTCATGGCTTTTTTTACGAAAGCCACTGGCCAGTCTGGCACGAAAGCTGAGCGGCATTTTGCGTAATACGCCTAAAACCCAAGGATGACGAATTATTTTTCTAAACCGTTGATAGGACACATCGTCGGTACACAGAGCATCGCCATGTTCAATGCGATATCGGGTCGAGCCAATATTAAAATAGGCAATCTCTGGCAAAAGTTGTCCAGAAAATTGATCCAGAAAATCCTGACCTAAGACAAAGTCCCGATTACCTACCAGAAAATAAACCTGATTGCCTGCTTGAGTAAACTGTTTTAATGCAATGACAATCTCATCCAGCCATGGAGACTTATCGTCATCGCCAATCCAGGCATTGAACCAGTCACCCAGAATATACAGGTGGATATTTCGATCTTGATATTCAGTTAATAAATCTAAAAACCCCCGAACAAGTCGAGGGTGATCAGGTGACAAATGTAAATCTGAGATAAACAGATAGGTCACGAATCTTTTCCTTTTATTCCTCTCTAGATCCCTCATTCATATGAGGGATTTTCCATTACACCGTTTTAAAGCATCGCTTTAAAACTCATAGAGAACGGAGAGGACGTTTTTTATTCAGAAATGATTTTTGCAGATTCAATCACGACATTTTCTAGAGGAACGTCAGCGTGATAGCCACGGTTGCCAGTACGCACGTTTTTGATTTCATTTACAACATCCATACCTTCAACAACTTTACCAAATACGGCATAGCCCCAACCTTGAGCAGTTTTGCCAGTGTGGTTCAGGAATGAGTTGTTTTTCACGTTAATGAAGAACTGGGCAGAAGCAGAGTGCGGTGCCTGAGTACGCGCCATTGCAATCGTACCTTCGTCATTGGTCAAGCCATTGTCTGCTTCGTTTTCGATTGCATCGCGTGTTGCTTTTTCCTTGAAGTTTTCATCCATGCCGCCACCCTGGATCATGAAACCATCAATAACACGGTGGAAAATTACGCCGTCATAAAAACCGTCACGTACGTATTCTAAAAAGTTAGCTACGGTTTTAGGTGCTTTTTCAGTATTGAGTTCTAGAACAATACGACCTTTATTGGTGTTTAATTCGACTTGAGGAAAACTCATTGTGTAATCTCCTGATCATGGACAAGTGCCATGGTTTTTTCTGAATGAGTGAAGCATAAGCAAACTGCGTTCGACAAGGCAAGTAAAAACATTATTTTCTTTGTTAAAAGCATAAAAATAATACCTTATTTATACGTTGATTTATCAAGGTATTTCAAATACTGACAGACATGGCGTAATATTTCTGACAAGCATGGATTAAAACATTTTCTAATCTTTTAACGCCTGGATAGTTTGGTTATAGACAGGTTGCCGTATTTTCACTTTTTAAAATGAGTGAATTGAAATCAAATACCCGAGTTAGCGGTTGAGAGATTAATCACCTATAGTTAAACTAAGTAACTTTGTTAATGAATATACGTACAAATTGTACGATTAAATATTTGTTAATCCCTTTTTAACTTTAGAAGTGAATGATTGATCATGAAGCCAAATGATGTTGTGACATCTCTGCCCGAGAACCCGACCCAAAATAACAGTGCAGTCGATTCAGTGCAGCAGCAAGAGCAACAACCAGGCTTGGATTTTGTACGTCAGGTCATTACCGATGATTTAGCTGCTGGTCGCGTTCAACAGGTGGTGACGCGTTTTCCGCCTGAGCCGAATGGCTATTTACATATTGGCCATGTGAAAGCAATTTGCTTGAACTTCGGAATTGCTGAAGAATTTAAAGGTGTTTGTAACCTGCGTTTTGATGATACCAATCCGGATGCCGAAGAACAGGAATATGTTGATGGTATTGCCAATGACGTGAAATGGCTGGGCTTTCAGTGGGAAGGCGAGCCGCGTTATGCATCAAGCTATTTTGATCAACTTTATACCTGGGCAGTTCAGCTGATTGAGCAGGGTGATGCCTATGTTGATTTGCAAAGTCCAGAAGAGATCCGTTTAAACCGTGGTAACTTTGTTGAGCCGGGTAAAAACTCGCCACAACGTGATGCAACTGTTGCGGAAAACCTGGAGCGTTTTGAAAAAATGCGTTGCGGTGAATACGCGGAAGGTCAGGCGGTTCTACGTGCCAAGATCGATATGACGTCACCAAACGTACATATGCGTGATCCGATTCTGTATCGTATTTTGCATTCTGAACATCATCAGACTGGCGATAAATGGAAAATTTATCCAATGTATGACTATGCGCATCCATTATCTGATGCGATTGAAGGCGTTACGCATTCACTGTGCACCTTGGAATTCCAAGATCATCGTCCGTTCTATGATTGGGTGATAGCAAAAGTTAAATCACCGTCAGTGCCACGTCAGTACGAATCTAGCCGTTTGAACGTGGATTACACCATCACCTCAAAGCGTAAACTGCGTAAACTGGTTGAAGGTGGCTTTGTTCAGGGTTGGGATGACGCACGTATGCCAACTGTAGTCGGTATGCGTCGTCGTGGTTTCACCCCTGAAGGTCTGCGTGATTTCTGTCAGCGCGTCGGTGTATCGAAGGTTGATGGCAGTATCGTCGATGTAGCCATGCTGGAATACTGTATTCGCCAGTCTCTGGAAAATACCGCCGCGCGTGGTATGGCCGTGTTAAATCCACTCAAAGTGACTTTAACCAATTTGCCAGCTGACATGGACCTGACCCATTCACGTCATCCGAATGTCGATATGGGTGAGCGTGTTATTCCACTGACGACCGAGCTGTTTATTGACCGTAAAGACTTTGAAGAAGAGCCACCAAAAGGCTTTAAACGTCTGATTCCAGGCGGTGAAGTCCGTTTACGTCATGCCTATGTCATCAAATGCGATGAAGTCATTAAAGATGAAAATGGTGAAGTGGTTGAGCTGAAATGTTCGATTGATCCTGAAACTTTAGGTAAAAATCCTGAAGGTCGTAAGGTGAAAGGCGTGATTCACTGGGTATCTGCGACTAAGGGTATTCCTGCCGAAGTGCGTATTTACGATCGTCTGTTTACGGAGTCTGATCCTGAAGTGGGCGATGACTTTCTGGAAAACCTCAACCCTGAATCATTGAAGGTGGTTCAAGCCGTGATTGAGCCTGCTTTGTCGCAAGCTCAGCCGGAAGATCGTTTCCAGTTTGAGCGTGAAGGCTATTTTGTGGCGGATCAATATGATCATTCCAGCGAAAAACCGGTATTTAACCGTATCCTTGATCTTAAGGACAGCTTTAAACCGGGCAAATAAGCTGGTTTAAGTCAAAATGTAAAAAGCCCAACTCTGGTTGGGCTTTTTTAATACAGCAGGGAACATTCCATGATTGTGCGTGATAAGAATAATAGTTTAGGTTTACTGTTTGCCTGGCAGGGAACGATTCTGCCCAAGGTGCTGCCCGCATTGGTTTTGGTGGTCTTTATTTCTGCCTTGCTGGTGTATTTGAGTCAGGCGCATTTCGTCAGCCTTCCTGCTGTCCCGGCAATTGGCTTTACGATTTTTGGTGTCATTCTCTCGATTTTTTTAAGTTTTAGAAATACGGCCTGCTATGATCGATGGTGGGAAGGACGCAAGCTTTGGGGTGCGCTGATTGCAACCACGCGTCATTTATGCCGTGACAGCCACGTTCTGGACGATCAAACCCGTGAAATCTTATTGTACCGCATGATGCTGTTTACCCATCTATTACGGGACCGATTGAGACAGCAGATCTCCAGCATTCAGGCTTATCAGGTCACTGCCGGTTTTGAACCTGAATCATTCGAGCAATTGCCCATGCAAATCAATCCCTCACAATGGGTACTGGAGCAGATGCAAAAAGAGCTGGTGCAGCAATATAAGCAGGGCAAGATCAGCGATATTATTTATAACAACCTGAATCAGCACACTGTAGCTTTGGGAGATATTCAGGCCGGTTGTGACCGGATCTTGTCCACACCATTACCATTTTCTTATTCGGTGTTGTTGCATCGTGCAGTTTATTCTTTTTGCTTCATCCTGCCTTTCAGTTTGCAGGCGAATTTAGGCCTGTGGACGCCGATTCTGGTCGGATTGATTGCTTATATGCTGCTCGGGCTGGACGAGCTCAGTGCGGAGCTGGAAGAACCTTTTGGCCTGCAGGACAACGATCTGCCGCTAGATTCAATTGTACGAATGGTAGAGCGGGAAACCCTAAGCTCTTTAGGTAAAGCACTACCTGAGGCGACTCAAGCCAGAAAAGGCTATTTAACCTGATTTGCTATCTATATCTTCAAAATGTAAACACGGCCTCAACCTTTCCTGCTCATCATTTATCGGTAGACTAGGTGTTGAATTAACGATGTTTAAAATTAGTCAGGTCTGATACCTTGGTTTTAGCCTGATCTTGCAATTCACGATATTGTTGCAAACGCTGCTTAGCTTTATCTCTGAGTTTTTTCTTGATGTACAGTGCCAATGCGAAACTGGTGGTGGTCAGGGTCAGGAACATGCTGTTCATAAAACTCATCATTGAGCTGATATAGCCAATCGTCGTCAGGCGATTCATCATGTAAATTACTTGCGGACTGCTTTCCACGCCGGTAATGGCCCAAGTACATAAATGCTCGCAATTATTAATAATTAGATGATAGTTATTTTCATGCATTCTGGAGCGCATGCGACGTACCACTTTACGACCTTTATATTTTGCCGAATCATAATGCTGGATGTGAATTGGTTTACCATGACTGAAATTTTCAATCGAGGTGATTTCAATAGGGCGTTTTTTGAATAAATGCGCAAAACCGGAATAATGAATGACACGACCACGTCCGGCATAAATCCCGTGATGGGTATAGCCGAAATGTTTGACCATAAGATGCGCCCCTATGGGAAACCGTTTAGTCCGCTGCATATCAGAATTAAGCCATTTAAAAGCATTGTCGTTTAATAGGAAGTGTACTGTGTTTTACAAAATTAATCGATGTCTTGTCTGCATTTCAGAATAAAATTGGAGACTTGATCATCATTTTTTAAATAATTCAAAGAAGCTAGAATCGAAGAAATATAGAGGTGATAAAAAGCTCTAAATAGCCTAAGAAAATCAGCTCTTGCTCTAAAATCAAAACCTGGAATCGAAGGTATCATGCAGAATTTCTCTGCCTCATGACAGAGACTCTCAAGTCATTTTTAGCCTTATAACCTGAGTAAAGGAAGAGGGGATTAAATTATTCAATCCCACTTCTCCAAATAAAAAAAGCACCTGATGAAACAGGTGCTTTTTTTACGGCTGTAACGTTGGTCGATTATTGCAATGGCAAGTGCTGAAGTTCATTCAGCTCTTTGCGGCTATAGCCTCGAGATACGAGAACCTTTTTAATTCCGATGATGATTTCTTCATCAGTGGCTTTAGAAAGTGCTTCAAGAAGCTGTTCATTTGTCTTGCAAGAGCAATCATTTTCAACACAAGCGATTTGATTCTTGTGTTCATTGTGTTGTTCATTAGAAAACAACTTTTGCCAAAAACTCATAGAGCCTTCATACAACAACCTAACATAGAGTGAAATATAGCCAATTAAATAAATAAAGCAATAGGGCCTATGTGATAAAAGCATCAGTCAGACTTGAAAATTTCCGATTAAAGCCAACATTTCTAACGATATTTATTGCTGTACAAGTCAATATTTATTATTAAGTTTATGATTATTAATACAAAAAATGGAGCTTCAAAAAGCTCCATTATTGTAACAATATAATAAATTGAAACAAATTCTTTATACTTTTTCCAGTAAAACACCTGTCTCTACATGGTGAGTATAAGGAAACTGGTCGAACATGGCGAATTTGCTGATTTTGTGGGTGTGAGACAATTGTTTCAGATTGTCATATAAAGTATCTGGATTACATGAAATATAAATAATACGCTGGAAACGTTGTAACAACTTCAGTGTTTCAGTATCAATCCCAGCACGCGGTGGATCGACAAATACCGTATCAAAATCATAAGTCGAAATATCGATTTGTGCTTCCTGCAAGCG
Organism: Acinetobacter sp. 226; assembly: GCF_048147925.1. Lineage (NCBI taxonomy): Bacteria > Pseudomonadati > Pseudomonadota > Gammaproteobacteria > Moraxellales > Moraxellaceae > Acinetobacter > Acinetobacter sp. 226. The sequence continues at coordinate 43,249 of NZ_JAYWYX010000011.1, forward strand.
GCGGAAAACACGTTCGCCATTATAAGCTTGAGTGAATTCTTCGGCAGACAGACGCGCAACCTGAATATTTTCAATCTGGTTCTGCTCAATATTCCACTCAGCTGCATAAACTGAAGATTTGGCTAATTCAGTGGCCAATACACGGCGGAACTTGGTTGAAAGCGGCAGAGTGAAGTTGCCATTACCACAGTAGAGTTCCAGCAAATCTTTATCTGATTGTTCCGCTGCATCACATGCCCATTCCAGCATTTTTTGACAAACTTGTGCATTGGGCTGGGTGAAGCTGCTTTCGATCTGCTTATATTTATAGCGACGATCAAAAACAGACAGTTCTTCCACCACATATTCATCAGTCAGGACAAATTTCTGGCCACGGCTGCGACCAATCAGTTTGATGTTGAGTTTTTCCGCCAGCGCTTTTGCTGCTGGTTCCCAGCTTTCATCCAGTTTACGGTGATAAATTAGGGATACCAGAACCTGACCACTTAAAGTCGCCAGAAAATGTACTTCAAACAGGCGATGACCCAGATTGGCATCTGCCTTGAATGCTGCCAGTAGTTGCGGCATCAAGTCATTAATACTGCGGTCTGCAATTGGAAACTCATCAATCCGAATCACTTTTTTATTGTTGTTCTCGTCACGTTCAAACATGGCATAAAACAGATCATCTTCAGTATGCCAGATCCGGAATTCAGCACGCATGCGGAAATATTTTTCAGGAGACTGGAATACTTCTAAAGCAGGTGGTTGATATTCGGCAAACTGAGCGCTGATGCGTTCAATTTTGGCTTCCAGTTGTTGCTGATAAGATGAGGTCATATGCAGTAAGAAATCGCAAATATTTTAAAGCGCAAATGGTAGCAAAAAATTGCCGATCTGCCTAAGCCTATTCTGGTAGAACGGCTTTAAAAACTGCATAAAAAAGACCAAACCCTCTGAGGAGAAAAATTTGGTCATAAAGAGGAAATATTTGAACTAAAAATGCGGGATTTATTCGACTTATTTAGAGATTACCCATGGTCATTAAACTGGCATTGCCGCCTGCCGCCGCCGTATTGATGCTGATGGCGCGTTCAATCACCAATCGTTCGACCGGAATATCGTAGTTTCCCGAACTCAAATGAGTAACACTAATAATTGGACCTTTTCGGGCTGCAATGCGTTTCTGCAAATCAATCAGTTCAGCAGTGTCACCATGATGCAGGACGGCATCAAACGCGCCTGTTTCAATATCCCGAATCACTTTGAATTGCTTGCTGACCGCGGCCGGCATTGTTGGTAAATATTTCAGCATAAAAGTATTGTTCGCCAGTACCGCAGGACGACTGCCAACCGATAAAATCGCCAGAATTTGCTGAATCTGATCCTGCTCGGTATGTGCTAAAGATAAAACGCTTTCTCGTGGCAAGATCATGTATTGATTTTCTTCACCGGTTGGGCCTTGCAGGCTAAAGCTTCGACCAGTCGAAATTTGCATAGGCGCTTTTAAAGATAAAGTCGGAAAAGTTTTAGCTACCCAGGCTTTAAACTCCTGAACAAGGTGATTTTCAACAAGTGCTGGCCCCACTTGAGCTGCATAAGGCTGCGCCAGTTTTTTCTCGGATACTTGATGCATTAAACGATAGATATACAACGGGCCACCCGCTTTCGGGCCGGTGCCGGACAGACCTTCGCCACCAAAAGGCTGGACGCCCACGACTGCACCAACGATATTGCGGTTAATATACAGGTTGCCGACTTCTGCTCGCGCAATCACGGTTTGCATGGTTTCATCAATACGCGTGTGCAAACCCATGGTCAGACCATAGCCTTTATTATTGATCTGATCTAATAACTGTTCCAGTCCGCCATATTTATAGCTGATCAGATGCAGTACCGGACCAAATACTTCTCGTTCCAGATCATCCAGATTTGGCAGTTCAATCAGGGTTGGTGCAATGAATGTTCCTAAAGTTAATTCAGTCTGGTCTTTAAACATCAACTGATGAACTTTATGACCTTTGCTGCGCATCTGCTCAATATGCTTTTGGATATTTTGTTGGGCTTCTGCATCAATCACCGGACCAATATCGGTTTTAAGCAAGATCGGATTGCCAACACGCAACTGATGCATCGCACCTTTAAGCATGTTGCGCACAGCCTCTAGATTATCTTCTTGCACACAGAGGACACGCAGGGCAGAACAACGTTGACCGGCACTGTCATAGGCAGAGTTCACAACATCCAGCACCACCTGTTCAGTCAATGCAGATGAGTCCACAATCATGGCATTCTGACCACCGGTTTCAGCAATCAGGGTGACGCTTTCTCCAAACTGGTTTAGCCGTTCTGCAACGGTTTTTTGTAGAATTTGGGCGACCTCGGTGGAACCGGTAAACATGATGCCCTGAATACGCGAATCTGCAGTGAGCTGTGCACCAATGGTTTCACCGCGCCCAGGTAGCAGCTGTAATACATCCTGCGGAATCCCTGCTTCCCATAAAATCTGTACGGCTTGTGCTGCAATGAGCGGTGTTTGTTCAGCCGGTTTGGCAATCACGGTATTACCTGCTACCAGTGCCGCTGAAATCTGGCCGGTAAAAATCGCCAGCGGGAAATTCCATGGACTGATACATAGCACGGTGCCTAAAGGCTGGATCTGTACATGGTCACTGAGATCCAAAACTTGAGCTGCATAATAGCGTAAGAAATCTACTGCTTCACGAACCTCAGCAATCGCATTGGCATAGGTTTTACCTGATTCACGAGAAAGAAGAACCATGAGCGGAAGCAAGCGCTGTTCCATCAGTTCTGCGGCTTTATTCAGGCAGGCAGCACGCTCATTTTTAGGCAAATTAGCCCAGAAACTTTGTGCATTGAGGGCTTGGGTGAGTGCAATTTCGGCCTGTTCAGAAGTTGCTTCATAGACCGTGCCGACCACATCCCGATGTTGTGCCGGATTGATTACGGGAACTGCATGGGTCGTATCCACGTTGCTAAATGCCGTTCCCATAGCCGCTGCCTGAAATTGCGTATTTGCCAGATTGGATGCGACGTCATTTAAAACCCTGAGTTCAGCATCATTGGCCAAATCGAGTCCTGAAGAGTTCAGTCGTGCATCGGTATAAAGATCTTGCGGATAGGGAATATGCGGATGCTTGGCACCCAATACGTTTTCCTGTTTTGATGCCTTTAAAATCGTTTGCTGTGGATTTTCAATCAAATCCTCAATGTTTAAAGTCTTGTCGGCAATACGATTGACGAAGGACGTATTGGCACCATTTTCCAGTAAACGACGCACCAGATAAGCCAGCAAGGTTTCATGATTGCCGACTGGCGCATAGATCCGGCAGGGTATACCGAGTTTATTTTTAGAAGGATTGCCCACTACATTTGCATAGAGCGGTTCGCCCATGCCATGCAGACATTGAAACTCATATTGGCCAGCATAATACTGCTCAGGTTGTGCCAGCTGATAAATCGTCGCTACCGTTTGTGCATTATGAGTGGCAAATTGCGGGTAAATATAATCCGGTTCAGCCAACAGCTTACGCGCACAGGTGATATAAGACAGATCGGTATGTACCTTGCGGGTAAATACCGGGTAATCCGACATTCCATCAATCTGGGCCTTTTTGATTTCGCTATCCCAATACGCGCCTTTGACCAGACGAATCATCAGGCGTTTCTGGCTGCGCTTCGCCAGATCAATGATGTAATCCACGACATAGAAGCAGCGTTTTTGATAGGCTTGAATCACAAAGCCAATGCCTTTCCAGTCCTGCAATTGCGGTTCAAAACACAGGCGTTCTAACAGTTCCAGCGAAATTTCAAGGCGATCGCTTTCTTCAGCATCGATATTTAAACCAATATTATATTGCTTGGCCAGGACCGCCAGTTTAAGTACTTTTGCATAGAGCTCATCATGCACACGATCCATTTGCGAGCGCTGATAACGTGGATGCAGCGCAGAGAGTTTGATAGAAATGCCAGGACCATCATAAACATCTTTATCCTGTGATGCTTGACCAATAGCATGGATGGCTTGCTGATAATCCTGATAATAACGTTCAGCATCCGGATCGGTCAGTGCTGCTTCACCCAGCATGTCATAGGAATAGCGAAAGCCTTTTTCTTCCAGCGGTTCGGCATTTTTTAATGCTTCATCAATGGTTTCACCCGTAACAAACTGCTCGCCCATCATGCGCATGGCAACATCGACGGCCTTACGAATAATTCCGCGGCCACTGCGTGCCAAAATCCCAGTCAACAAGCTAGACAGGTTTTTTTGCTGTGGGGTTTCCATCAGCTTGCCGGTCAGCATCAATCCCCAGGCGGCCGCATTCACAAACATCAATTGGCTCTGGCCCAAATGTTCTTTCCAGTTACCTTGATTGATTTTGTCTCGAATCAGCAAGTCACGTGTGGCTTTGTCCGGAATACGCAGCAAGGCTTCTGCCAGACACATCAGGGCAATGCCTTCCTGAGAGGATAAAGAAAATTCCTGCAATAAGCTCTGTACGATCCCGGCTTTCCCGGTGGAACTTTTGCGCTCACGCAAGGAATGCGCGAGATCAAAGGCAAGCGCCTGAATCTTGTCACTCATCTCGGAAGAAATTTCACTATGGGCCAATAACTCTTCGACGCATTCAGTTTCAGCACGACGCCATGCCGTATTAATCCGTTCTTCGTATTGGTTTTTATGTTTAAATTCAGCAATATAATTCGAGTGCTGGGCCGCATCTAAAATTGAATCTGGGCGGAGAGTGGTTGGCATAGTGACTTCCTGTACTGCGTCAATCAGTTCTTTGAGGTGAATGAGTTTTAATCTATAATCACAGAATATTTGACGAATATCTCACTATAGTCTTCGCTTTTTTTAGAGAATAATTCTAATGCCAAGTCCTTATTTGAACCTTGACCGTATAGATATTCGTATACTGGGTTTATTGCAATCTGATGCCAAGCTGTCCAATATCAAACTGGCTGAACTGGTCAATCTGTCACCTACGGCAGCCTTGGCCCGTGTACAAAAGCTGACCCGTGAAGGTTTTATTGTGGGCTATGAAGCATGTCTCAATCCAGTCATGTTGAATAATGGTTTTGTGGTCTTTGTTGAAATTCTACTGGATAAAACCACACCGAATGTTCTAGATGAATTTTCCCATGCTGTGCGGCAGATTCCTGAAATTATCGAATGTCATATGATCAGTGGCGGTTTTGATTTCGTGGTGAAAATCCGCTGTGCCAATATGGATGAATTCCGCAAAATCTCTGGTCAGATCTTGTGGCAATTGCCCGGAGTTAAGGAAACGCGCAGTTATCCGGTGATGGAAGTGATTAAAGAAAGTCAAAGAATTCATCTGAAAATGCCGGGAAAAGCCAAATAATTAGCAGTAAATTAAAATCAAAAAGGGACGCGAAAGCCCCTTTAATTTATGCTGAAGAAAATGTTTATTTTTTCATTTCCGCCATTTCTTTTTGATACTCGGCTTTAGCCATTTCAAAGCGTTCGACTACATCAGCGCTCGGTGCTCTATCCAGCAGGCTGACGATGATAATGCTGAGGGTGGCCAGAATAAAGCCCGGAATAATCTCATAAAGTCCGGTATCGCCCATGTAATTTTTCCAGACAATTACAGTCACGGCACCAACCACCATACCCACAATCGCGCCGTTGAGGGTCATACGCTTCCAGAACAAAGACAGGATAATTAGCGGGCCAAATGCAGCACCAAAACCTGCCCAGGCATAAGCCACCAGACCCAAAACTTTACTGTTCGGATTAATCGCCAGTGAAATCGCAACCAACGCGATCACCAAGACCATGCCGCGACCGACCCAGATCAGTTCTTTTTGTGAAGCATTTTTGCGCAGGAAGCTCTTATATAAATCTTCGGTCAGGGTGGTTGAGCAGACCAGAAGCTGACAGCTCAAGGTACTCATAATTGCCGCCAAGATAGCAGCCAGAATGATTCCGGCAATCCACGGATTAAACAGGATTTTGGTCAATTCCATAAATACCGTTTCAGGGTTTTGATTGACCACCGAGGCCAATGCGGGATTGACACTGAAGTAGGCAATACCGATATAACCGGCAGCCACTGCACCGCCTAGGCATAGAATCATCCAGGTCATGCCAATGCGGCGTGCAGCAGGAATGGTTTTGACCGAATCCGCTGCCATGAAACGCACCAGAATATGCGGCTGACCAAAATAACCCAAGCCCCATGCCAGACTGGAAATAATCGCGACGGTGCTTAAACCTTCAAGCATGCTTGAGGCATGTGGACGAGCCGATTCAAGAATGACACTCACTTGCTGGCTGTTGTCACCCAAGGCGAGGAAAGTAATGATCGGAGTCAGCAATAAGGCAAAAATCATCAAACCGGCCTGGAATGTATCGGTCCAGCTGATTGCCAAAAAGCCGCCAATACAGACATAGAGAATGGTCGCCATCGCACCAATCATAAGTGCTGTGGTGTAATTCCAGCCAAAAAGACTTTCAAACAGACGTGCGCCTGCAACCATACCCGAGGCACAATAAATCGCAAAAAACACCAGAATCACCAAGGCAGACAAGACCCGTAAAATACGTTTACGATCGGAAAAACGGCTGGTGAAATAATCCGGCAAGGTCAGGGCATTGTTCTGATATTCGGTATGGGCACGCAGTCGACCTGCCACCAGTAACCAGTTCAGCCATGCGCCGATAATCAAACCGACGGCAATCCACGCTTCTGACAGGCCGGAGAGGTAAATGGCCCCCGGAAGACCCATCAATAGCCAGCCACTCATGTCCGATGCGCCCGCCGAAAGTGCAGTAACGACACTGCCCAGACTTCGCCCACCTAAAATATATTCATCAAAATTAGAGGTTGCACGGTAAGCATATAAACCGATTGCAATCATGGCGATAATATAAAACACGAAGGTAATCAGGGTGGGGTTTAAATAAGTCATAGGCAGGGCATCCTGTAAATATGAAAATCATCGTCCAAGATGATTTTTTGTACGGAGATCGCAAGGCAGTGATTCAAGCATGGTTTAAAAATTACACTCTGTAACAATTGCACAGCTTTTATGTTTTCTTATTGTAAATTTACTTCAGATCCACTGAAATTGAACAATGAGGAGTTACGGGTATACAAGGCGAAAAGACGTCGATTAAGAAAAAAGTGGCAATGCATAATAAACAATTAACGTAGAGAAATTTTAGCCAGCAAATTACATAAACTTACAGAATTAACAGCTCTATCGTATTGGTAATAAACAGTAGCAAATCTAGGTCAAAGTCTTCATATTAGATGTGGATTTGTTTGCTCATATTGAGATCACACCAAATACGGTGCATCGCCAAGAGTATTTTTCCGTGGACAATTTGCTTCAAATCGAACCGACCCGCATAGAACGTGATTTGTTGGGTGAAAAACAGATTCCATTACATAGCTATTATGGGATTCATACCTTACGTGCTATCGAAAATTTTAAGATTTCCGGACTGGCCGTAGGACAACAACCGCATTTTATTCGTGCCTTGGCCCAAGTAAAAAAAGCCTCGGCACAGGCTAATCTGCATTTTAAAAAATTGCCTGAGCAGACCAGTCTTGTTATTCAGAAAGCTTGTGATGAATTGATTCAGCATCCGGAAGCGTGGCAATCGGCATTCCCACTCGATCCTTATCAGGGCGGTGCCGGAACATCCATCAATATGAATGCCAATGAGGTGATCGCCAATATTGCCCTTGAAATGTCGGGCCATCAGAAAGGTGATTATCACATTCTGCATCCGAATGATCACGTCAATACCTCGCAATCGACCAATGACGTTTATCCAACAGCCTTGCGTCTGGCAACCTATAGCAGTCTGGACGAATTATTGAATGTACTTAACGCATTAATAGAGTGTATAGGCCAGAAGGCGGCTGAATTTAAATATGTTATCAAGATGGGACGTACCCAGTTACAAGATGCAGTTCCGATGACTATGGAACAGGAATTCCGAGCATTTGCGACTTTATTAAAAGAAGATCTGAAAATGATTAGGCAGATGCGACAGTTGTTGCTGGAAGTCAATTTAGGTGCTACTGCGATTGGGACCGGGGTTAATACACCACCGGGCTATGCCAAGCGGGTGGTAGAAACTTTGGTGCACCTGACTGGTCTGCCTTTAAAAGGAGCCGCAGATTATGTCGAGGCGACCAGTGATTGTGGCGTCTTTATTATTCTGTCGAGCAGTTTAAAACGTCTCGCGGTAAAACTGTCCAAAATCTGTAATGATCTGCGCCTGCTCAGTTCGGGACCGCGTACAGGTCTGGCTGAAATTCGGTTACCCGAATTACAGGCGGGTTCTTCGATCATGCCGGCAAAAATCAATCCGGTCATTCCGGAAGTTGTGAATCAGATTGCCTTCCGGGTGATTGGTAATGATTTAACCATTACTATGGCTGCGGAAGCCGGGCAGCTACAATTGAATGTCATGGAACCTGTGATTGCCGTGGCGATGAATGAATCAATCCAGTTATTGACCCAAGGCATGCAAACTCTGAATCAGAAATGTATTGCTGGTATTCAGGCCAACGAGCAGATTTGCTTAAGTTCCGTTATGCGCAGTGTCGGGATTGTGACCTTGCTTGAACCGATATTGGGACATGCCAAATGCGATGAAATCGGCAAACAATGTATGCGCGAAAATAAAACCGTGCCACAGGTGGTATTAGAGTTGGGCTTATTGAGTGAAGCGCAATTAGAAGAGATTTTTGCATTTGAAAATCTGGTGTCTGAAATCCCTTCAGCAGAGAATCAGCTCGAACAGGTTTCTTAACAGAGCCAGAGACGTTAAGTCGTATGTAACATCGAACAGCTGCTATTTTGATAATTTGCCTTAAGTTCAGGATGTGGATTTGAGGCATTTTCATCTAGACTATAAGCTGAACTATATTTGGCTGGGTAAATGGCGATGTTTGATAAAATCAGTGCATTATTTAAAAGTAATAAACCGACTGCTGCACAGCTATATTTAGAAGAGCAGAATATCCAGTATGTAGAAGGTACAGGTTATATCGTCGATGGTATTCAACTCAATCAGGAATTGGGTGCACGATTAGAGTATTTGTCCAATCGCCGTTTAAAACAGTTTGATGATTTAAAAGCGTTATATGATACCGCGATGCTGATCAATGAAAAAATTGATCTGGAAATTGCCCATCAGCGTTTTAATGCGACTTTAGGCAATACCAAAGAAAACCTGCTGCAATTCAAAATGATCCTTAAGAAGTTAAATGATTATTATCGTAACTTTCTGCGTGATCAAAAATAAGCTGCAAAAGTGGCTTATTTTTGATGTGTATTGATGTCGCAAGACTGCATAAAAATAACAAAATATCCTGAGATCATCGTGCTAGTATAAGCCTCAGGTTATTTAGACTTTAAAGCTATATCCATGTTCCAGCAAGAAATTTCCCAACTCAATTTACCACAGCTCAAAGCAGGCGAGAAACGCTGGTTAGGCAATCTGCAAGGTTCCTCAACTGCATTATTGCTTAAAGAAATCGTGCAGCAGCAATCGCGTTTATTTATCGTGATTGCACGTAATAATCAGCATTTGGGTCAACTGGAAAGTGAACTGGAATTTTATGGGATTAAACCCACGATTTTTCCAGATTGGGAAATCTTGCCTTATGACCGTCTCTCCCCACATCAGGATATTGTCTCGGAACGTCTGGCAATCTTATCCAATATGCCCAAAACAGGTGTACTGTTGCTGTCCGCCTCAACTCTGGCACAACGTGTAGCGCCGACCTCATGGATTCTGGGTGAGCATTTTGATATTCATGTCGGTCAGAAATTTGATCTGGAAGAACAAAAGAAAAAGCTGATTCAGGCGGGTTATCATCTGGTCGATACCGTTTATGATCCGGGTGAATTCGCAGTGCGCGGCAGTATCATGGATATCTACGCATCGGGACAGGAAGCACCAATTCGGATTGACCTGTTTGATGATGAAATTGAAAGCCTGAAATTTTTTGATTCTGAAACTCAGCGCACCACAGAAAGTTTGCAGCAGTTTACCGTATTGCCGGCACAGGAATTTCCGCTCAAGGAAGGTCGTGCCACTTTCCGTGACCGCTATGCCGAATTTTTCCCGACCGCGAATCCAAAGAAAAACCCGATCTATCAGGATGTGATGGATGGCATAGTCTCGCCGGGAATCGAGTTTTATTTGCCCTTGTTTTTCAGCGCGGAAGCAATGCAAGGCCAAAGTTCACTGATTTCGTACCTACCAAAGAATGGCATTGTCATTACAGATAGGGCTCTCGAAGAAAGTCTCAGCCAGTTTTGGCAGGATGTGGTACGCCGTTATGAAGATCGTCGCCACAATGTCGATCAGCCGATCCTGCCTCCAGAAAGCCTGTTTTTTCAGACCAATCAGGTGCTGGAGCAGCTGAATCAGTTTGCACGTATCATTGCCGCACAAACACCTTTTGATCAAAAAGCTGGAGTATTGAATCTTGATACCCAGTTGCCACCGCGTCTACCTGTAGACCCGAAACGTGAAAAACCGTTTCATGAAGTCAAAAAATATATTGATCAGGCCAATCATCCGGTACTGCTGGTGGCTGAGAGTGCGGGACGCCGTGAAAGTCTCAAAGACGCCTTAAGACCAAGTCTGGGTGATATTCCAACAGTTGAAAATTTTGATAGTTTTGTCCAGTCCCTGCATGCAATTGCCATTACCAATGCGCCTTTAGAGCGCGGTCTGGTATTGACTGATCGTGTTAGCGTAATTTCTGAAAATCAGCTGTATGAACATCGGGTGGTACAGCGCCGTCGCAAGCGTCAGCAGGAAGTTTCCGAAGAGTTTCTGATCCGAAGTCTAACTGAGTTGACCATGGGTGCGCCTGTGGTACATATCGATTATGGGGTCGGACGTTATGCTGGTCTGGTCACCTTAAGTATTGATGATCAGGATCATGAATTCCTGCAGCTGGATTATGCAGATGCCGCAAAAGTCTACGTGCCGGTGACCAATCTGCACTTGATCAGCCGGTATAGTGGCGGTGATCCGGATCTGGCACCTTTGCATAAACTGGGTACAGATGCCTGGAATAAAGCCAAACGTAAAGCGCTGGAGCAGATTCACGATGTCGCGGCCGAATTGCTACATATTCAGGCACGGCGTTCTTCCAAGCCCGGGATCAGTTTTGAAATCGATCAAAGCCTGTATATGCAATTTGCCAGTGGCTTTGCTTATGAAGAAACACCGGATCAGGCCAATGCCATTGAAGCTACGCTGCAGGATATGCAGCAGGCCAAACCGATGGATCGACTGGTGTGTGGTGATGTCGGTTTCGGCAAGACAGAAGTCGCAATGCGTGCCGCATTTGTTGCAGTACAGAATAACCGGCAGGTGGCGATTCTGGTACCGACTACCTTGCTGGCACAACAGCATTATGATTCATTCAAAGATCGTTTTGCCGACTGGCCGGTCCGGATTGAAGTGCTGTCACGTTTCGGTTCTTCCAAATCACATACCAAGACCATTGACGACCTGATTGAAGGTAAAGTCGATATTGTGATTGGTACACATAAGATTTTGCAGGAAAATGTCCAGTTTAAGAATCTCGGTCTGATGATTGTCGATGAAGAGCATCGTTTCGGTGTGCGCGACAAGGAACGAATCAAGGCCATGCGTGCCGATGTTGATATGCTGACACTGACTGCGACCCCAATTCCACGTACGCTGAATATGGCCTTTAGTGGCATGCGTGATCTGTCGATTATCGCCACACCGCCGGCACGCCGTCTTGCCGTCAAAACATTTGTGCAGGAATATACCGATGACACCATTAAAGAAGCAATTCTGCGTGAATTGCTGCGCGGTGGGCAGGTTTATTTTTTGCATAATGAAGTTGATACAATCGATCGTGCCGCCGAGCATATCCGTAAATTGGTGCCGGAAGCGCGGGTGATTGTGGCTCACGGGCAGATGCGTGAACGTGAACTGGAGCAGGTGATGCAGCAGTTCTATCATAAGGAATATAATGTTCTGGTATGTTCGACCATTATTGAAACCGGGATTGATGTTCCGAATGCCAATACCATTCTGATTGAACGTGCTGACAAACTCGGATTGGCACAACTACATCAGCTGCGCGGACGTGTAGGGCGCTCACATCATCAGGCTTATGCCTATTTAATGGTGCCGTCTTTAAAAGCCTTAAAAGGTGATGCGGAAAAACGTCTGGACGCCATTCAGCGTGCATCAACCTTGGGTGCCGGTTTTATGTTGGCAACTGAAGATCTGGAAATTCGCGGCGCAGGTGAATTACTGGGTGAACAGCAGAGCGGTTCGATGCAGGCGATTGGTTATAGCCTGTATATGGAAATGCTGGAAAAAGCCACCAAAGCCATTCAAAAAGGCAAAACGCCAAACTTCGATGCACCATTGTCTTTGACTGCCGAAATTACCCTGCATATGCCCGCACTGATTCCAGATGAATATCTTGGCGATGTCCATCAACGTCTGTTGTTTTATAAGCGTATCAGTAATACCGATACCCAGGAAAAACTGGATAATATCCGGATGGAATTGATCGACCGTTTTGGCATACCGCCTCAACCTGTCAAACAGCTTTTTACCGTCCATCAGATTCGACTGAAGGCCGAACAGCTTGGTATTACCAAAATTGATATCAGTAGCCAGGGCGGGCATATTGAATTTGCTCCGGATACCCCGGTTCAGGCGATGACCATCATCCAGATGATGCAGAAACATCCGACCTATTTCCGTATGGAGGGAGGACAACGTCTGAAAGTGATGGTCATGCTGGAAGATTATCAAAAACGGATTCAGTTTATTCAGGATTTGCTGGATAGTCTGCTCAAAGAATTGCACTGATTTTATTCGATTAAATCAGCCTGAAAATTCAGCTGGGATTACATTACAGGATGAAATTTGCAGGAACGACAGGCTTGATTTTTTTGATGAATTGTTTAGAGTGATTGTTGTGATCTGCTTTGCAACAAATCATGAGAATTTGTCTTTAAACACATTGCTTCCAATATTCAGCTTCAGTTGGATATGTTAGTATTAGCCATCATTCTAATTTTGCATCATTTATAAAGATATGTTTAGTTTGCATCCACAACTTGCTCAAGATACTTTTTTTGTAGGCGACTTTCCTTTGTCAACATGTCGTTTGATGAATGATATGCAATTTCCCTGGCTGATTCTGATTCCACGTGTGCCGGGTGTCTCTGAACTATATGAATTGAGCCAAGCTGACCAAGAGCAGTTTTTAAGAGAGTCAAGCTGGTTATCTAGCCAGCTGGCACGTGTTTTCCGTGCGGATAAGATGAACGTAGCAGCGCTAGGCAATATGGTGCCGCAATTGCATTTTCATCATGTGGTCCGTTACCAGAACGATGTTGCATGGCCAAAACCGGTTTGGGGCACACCTGCAGTTCCCTATAGCAGTGAAGTACTTGCACACATGCGTCAAACCTTGATGCTGGCTTTACGTGGCCAGGGCGATATGCCATTTGACTGGCGCATGGACTGATCAGTCAAAGGCATTCAAAGAACCATGGACAGTTGCGGACTTCAGGGAGTGAGTGAGTGCAATTAGACGACTGGATTCAAAAAGAGCCTCATCAGTTCGAATATTTTCATCGCATGATGGGATATATCATGTTGTCTGTGGTTCTGGTCGTTTTTCATTACACTGAACCAGATACCCAGTATCAACTTTTTGTTCCCTTTTTTTTGTTTCTGGTTTTACTGATCATCCCTAAGCTATCTCGCTGGATGATTTATAAATATGATTATCACATCCGGCGCAATATTCTTTTTCTGATCGATGTCATTGTCATTTCGGTAGTTTTGGCGGCCGTGCATCTGGACCTGGTATTGTCTTTACTCGGTCTGGTCGCAGTCCTCTACACCGCAATCAGTAATAAAATCTCATTTATGATGGCTTCTCTAGCCAGCCTGATCGGGATTACGCTTTTCTATCTGGCCAATATTCTGGTCTTCGGGTTTAATAATTATTTTGAGTCGACCAGTAGTGAACTGACGGTTCTTGGTTTTATCTGCCTGATTACCTATTTTGGTGTTGGAAGTTTTTATCAAAGTGGTCGTGTGCAATACATGACCCAGAAGAAAGACCATTATTTCGAACAGATGAACCGTTATATGGAATTTGCCAATCAGTTGAGTCGCTATGCGCCTATGCAGTTGTGGCAATCGATCATGAAAGGTGAGTCTGAAGCTAAAATTGAGTATAAACGTAAAAAACTGACGATTTTTTTCTCAGATATTCAAGGTTTTACAGAGTTGTCTGAAACCCTGATTCCAGATGATCTGGCATTCCTGCTGAATGATTATCTTCGGCATATGACCGAAATCGCAAAAAACTATGAAGCGACTGTTGATAAGTTCATGGGTGATGCCATCCTGATTTTCTTTGGTGATCCGCATTCTGAAGGCGTGGAGCAGGATGCCAAAAACTGTATGGAAATGGCATTGGCAATGCGTCAGCAAATGAAGTTGCTGCGCGAACGCTGGATAAAAATGGGTTATCCGCCGCTCCATATCCGCATGGGAATTTCAACCGGCTATTGCCACGTAGGAAATTATGGGGCCACGCATCGTATGGCTTATACCATTGTAGGGCGTGATGCCAATCTGGCAGCGCGTTTGCAAAGTGCCGCGGCAGTCGATGAAATCCTGATTTCAGAAGATACTCATAATTTGATCAAGGATGATTATCTTTGCGCACCGAAAAAGCCGATTTTCCTGAAAGGCATTAAAACGCCAGTGCGAACCTGGCAGGTGATGGAAAAATATGCGTCTCAGAAAGTCGAATACCAGCGCTGGTTCGATTACGAATATAAGGGTTTTCATTTACTGCTTAATCTGGACGAAGTGCAAAACTTTGAATATCCTGAGTTAATTCATGTACTGGAAAAAATGATTAAACGCATTGAAATTCAGCAGAAAATGACCAACTCGCAGGGTATTGTCAAACTAAAGCTTGAAGATGAAGTGATTGAACATATTTAGAGAGTTCATCTAAATTTAGTTTAATTCTTTCTAGCAAAGAAAAAACCACGCCTGAGCGTGGTTTTTTATCGAGCTTGCAGCGAAAATCTTAATGATTTTCCGACGCATGGTTAATTGTATATTTGGGAATTTCAATTTCCAGATCTTCACCGTCTAGCTTAACCTGACAAGAAAGACGTGAGTCTGGTTCTAGACCCCAGGCGCGATCCAGTAAATCAGCTTCAACATCATTCATTTCTTCGAGGCTGTCAAAACCTTTGCGCACGACTACATGACAGGTCGTACACGCAGCTGACATATCGCAAGCATGTTCAATTTTAATGCCATTTTTCAGCAGGCTTTCGCAAAGATTGGCATTTGGTTCGACTTCAAACTCAGCACCTTCGGGGCAAATCTGCGCATGTGGAAGAACTTTAATACGTGGCATAGTCGTTACCTTAAATTAGTTTGAGTTTGACCAGTCGTCGAGTTTAGTACCCTTGAGAGCAGCATCAATATGTTGATTCATACGTGCTGCTGCAAAAGCATCACTATGTATTTTAAGCTGTTCAACGGCAGATTCAATTGCTTTGATATCTGAACCCTGAAGTTCAGTTTCAAGTTGGGTTTGTGCAGTTTGCAGAGCTGTAAGCTGATCTTCCGTTAAAAGAGCGGCATCTACCTTAAGTGCCTGAATCAGTGCTTCCAGCTCACGCCGTGCTTCAACTTTGGTTTCATTCAAATGACGAAGATTTTTATCTTCTTCAGCGAACTTATAACCCTCTAGCAGTAGACGTTCAGTATCTTCACCCGATAAACCATAAGATGGCTTGATATCGATATGGGCATTCACACCAGAGGTGGTTTCTTTGGCAGATACAGTCAGCAAGCCATCTGCATCGACCTGGAACGTCACTTCAATACGTGCCTGACCAGCAGTCATTGGTGGAATGCCATGCAGCACAAATCGGCCCAAGCTACGGCAGTGTTCAACCAGATCACGTTCACCTTGAACCACATGAATCAACATGGCAGTCTGGCCATCTTGATAAGTGGTAAATTCCTGACGACGAGCCACCGGAATTGCGGTATTGCGTGAAATTAAACGTTCAACCAGTCCGCCCATGGTTTCAAGACCAAGAGACAATGGGGTCACGTCCAATAACAATGAACCATCGGTTGAATTGCCAATCAATTGGTTCGCAGTAATTGATGCGCCAATCGCCACCACTTCATCTGGATTGATGGTACATAGCGGTTCTTGGTTGAACACTTCACGCACAGCTTTTTGTACCGCATAAGAACGTGTTGAACCACCGACTAAAACGACATTCTGAATGTCATTCAGTTCAAGCTTGGCATCACGCATAACACGTTTGCAGACGCTGATGGTTTTGTCTAAAGCAACTTTAATGATGTCTTCAAATGTCGGACGATCCAGTGTTAATACTTGATCAAGCAGCTGGAGTTGAACTGAATCTGCATCCGACAAAGCTTCTTTGGCTTTGCGCGCAGCGACAATGAAATGTGCATATTCAGTATCATTCAAAGTCTCGATATTCAGCTGTTTTTTGGCCCATTTCAGGATTAAACGATCCAGGTCATCACCACCGAGCGCAGTGTGACCACCGGTTGCCAGAACTTCAAACACACCTTGAGAAAAACGCAGAATGGAAACGTCGAAAGTACCGCCACCCAAGTCATAGATCACATAGTTGCGATCTGTACTTAAATTGCTTTCTTGATCAAGACCATAGGCCACGGCAGCTGCAGTAGGTTCGTTTAATAAACGTAAAACATTCAAGCCGGCAAGCTGGGCAGCATCACGGGTTGCCTGACGCTGCGCTTCATCGAAGTAAGCTGGAACAGTAATGACTGCATCATTGACCGGGTTTTGCAGGCTTGCTTCAGCGCGGTCTTTTAACTGCTTTAAAATTTCTGCAGAAATTTCAACCGGAGTCTTACGACCCTGCACAGTTTCAAAAGCCGGCATTTCATTCGCTTCACCGACCAATGTATAGGGATGCTGGAATTTAATGTCGGCTTTTGAACGACCCATGAAGCGTTTCACAGAAACGATGGTATTTTTCGGGTCAGTAATAATGAAAGGCGCTGCTTCATTGCCGTATTGAGTCTGTTGTTCTGCATAATGCACGATAGAAGGAAGTAGCACACGACCTTGTTCGTCATTAAGTACTTTGGCTTTACCTGAAAGAACCGTGGCAACCAAAGAGTGGGTGGTGCCTAAATCGATACCAATCGCAATGCGGTGTTCATGTGGTGCACTTGATTGACCTGGTTCTGCAATTTGCAAGAGAGCCATAGTGTTACATCCTTTGCACGTTAAATATTAAAAAAATTAGAAATCATCATCAAGATCAAAGCTGTCATCGTCCAGGAAGCGGTCTTCCGCTTTGTCGATATCGGCCATGACTTTGACAAAGAAACGTAGTTTACGCACTGTATCGCGTGCTTCAGCCCAGTCTTCATCCGCATAATCAATTTTAAACTCGCGAACCAGACCTTCGATCCATTGCTGGACTTCGAGTTTAAGTGAGGTTAAATCTTCAGCAGAAGTCGCATCGTCCAGTTGTTCACGAATTTCCAGAGCATCCTGCAAGAATTCAAAATCACTGATCGACTGATCTAAGTGATAATCCTGTTTCTTGAGAGACAGTAAATATGCTGCACGGCTATCGACTGCTGACAAGACTTTAAATGCCTGATTGATATCACTTGATTTAATCAGCGCCTGATCTTTGTCTTCAGCTTTATCTGGATGATATTGTTGCTGCAACTTTAAGAATTCAGTCTTTAAAGCCGCCAAATCAATATCGAGTGCTACAGGAAGGTTGAACAGCTCAAAATGATTCATGGGAGAGGTGATCCGCGATTAATGTGCAAAAATAACTGTATAAATGCAATTAAAACAGTGTGAAACACACTGTTTTAATGTCAAAGAGAATAACTGTCGGGTTTATACAGTGAAGGACTCACCACAACCGCATTCGCCTTTCTTGTTGGGGTTGTTAAATTCGAAGCCTTCGTTCAAGCCGTTTTTAACGTAGTCCATCTCCATACCTTCAAGATAAACCAGACTTTTCGGGTCAACGAATACTTTAACCCCAAACTGTTCAAAAGCCTGATCATGTGCATCGACTTCATCTACGAACTCGAGCACATAAGCCAGACCAGAACAGCCTGAAGTTTTCACACCAACGCGAATACCTTCACCCTTACCGCGATTTTTTAAATAATTGCTGATATGAGTTGCAGCATTTTCAGTTAAATGGATCATGAAAACTCCGTTAAAATTTCAAAACGTGGAACAATTAAGCTTTAACTTTCTTGCTACGGTAGTCTTCTACAGCTGCTTTAATTGCATCTTCAGCAAGAACAGAGCAGTGTACTTTTACTGGTGGAAGTGCAAGTTCAGTAGCAATATCAATGTTCTTGATCGCTTGAGCTTGATCCAAAGTTTTACCTTTGAGCCATTCGGTCACGAGTGAACTTGATGCAATGGCAGAACCACAACCATAAGTTTTAAAACGTGCTTCTTCAATCACGCCTTCGTCGTTTACCTGAATCTGTAAACGCATCACGTCACCACATGCTGGCGCACCAACCATACCAGTACCAACGTTTTCAGCATTTTTGTCTAAAACGCCAACATTACGAGGGTTTTCGTAATGATCAATTACTTTTTCGCTATAAGCCATGTTGCTTCTCCAAACCTCGGGGTCAGCCTTAGTATTAAATATGGGGGTAAAAAAACTTTTCTCAATGAGACAGCAACGGATTCGTTACTATCTCAGGATGAAAATTAGTGCTCAGCCCACTCAACTTTAGAAAGGTCAATACCTTCCTTATACATATCCCAAAGCGGAGAAAGTTCACGTAACTTCTCAACAGCAGCTTTAGTGATAGTCAATACGTGATCGATATCTTCTTCAGTGGTGTATTTACCAAAGCTGAAGCGGATCGAACTGTGTGCAAGCTCGTCTGAAAGACCGAGCGCACGAAGTACATAAGATGGTTCAAGTGTTGCAGATGTACATGCTGAACCTGATGATACCGCAGCATCTTTCAATGCCATCATCAAAGATTCGCCTTCAACGAAGTTGAAACTTACGTTGAGGTAGTTTGCAACGTTTTGAGTCGGGTGACCATTTAGGAAAACCTGTTCCAAATCTTGCAGGCCATTCCAAAGCTTGTCACGAAGTACGCGTATACGAGTCTGTTCAGCTTCCAGGTTTTTACCTGCAAGTTCAAAAGCTTCACCCATACCTACGATTTGATGTGTTGCCAGCGTACCTGAACGCATACCACGTTCATGACCGCCACCATGCATTTCAGCTTTAAGGCGTACACGCGGGCTGCGACGTACAAATAATGCGCCGATACCTTTAGGACCATAAATTTTGTGTGCAGAGAAGCTCATCAGGTCCACTTTTAAAGTCGAAAGATCAATTTCAACTTTACCCGCTGCTTGGGCAGCATCGACATGGAAGAAAATCTTGTTGGCACGAGTGATTTCACCAATCGCTGCAACATCAGTCACCGTACCGATTTCATTGTTTACCATCATCAGGGAAACAAGAATCGTATCTGGGCGAATCGCTGCCTGTACCATCTCAGGTGTAATTAAACCAGTTTTAGGCTGTGGTTCAATATAGGTAATTTCAAAACCTTCGGATTCAAGCTCACGACAGGTATCTAAAACTGCCTTATGTTCAATTTTAGAGGTAACAATATGTTTACCTTTAGATGCATAGAAATGAGCTACACCTTTAATTGCAAGGTTGTCTGACTCGGTCGCACCTGAGGTCCATACGATTTCACGCGGATCAGCTTTAACTAAATTGGCAACTTGCTCACGTGCATATTCAACTTTTTCTTCAGCCTGCCAACCATATGCGTGTGAACGAGATGCTGCATTACCGAAGGTACCATCGAATGTTAAGCATTCCATCATACGTTCAGCAACCTGAGGATCTACAGGAGTTGTAGCTGCATAATCAAGATAAATCGGACGTTTCATGTCAAATACCTGTAACCGATAAAAGGGCTGAATCAAAGGGGGCTGAATTTTGGCGTAATGACACGGTTTGTACATTGTCACGCGCAACCAGATCAGCAAGCGAGATTTTTGCTAAATAATCGGCAATGTGATGGGAGAGTTCCTGCCATAAATCATGAGTCAAGCACATTGCGCCATTCTGGCAGTTGCCTTTATGGTCGCAGCGAGTCGCATCAACTGTTTCGTTTACAGCTTCAATAATTGCTAATACTGTAATTTCATCTGCATTGCGTGCTAAATGGTAACCACCATTTGCTCCGCGAACACTTGAAACTAAGCCATGGCGTTTGAGTTTCGCAAATAACTGCTCAAGATACGCGACAGAAATAGTTTGGCGTGCTGCAATTTCAGCGAGCGTAATCGTTTTTTCAGAAGGCTGTAAAGCTAGATCAAGCAGAGCAGTCACAGCGTAGCGACCGCGAGTGGTTAGGCGCATGATTCGATACACATGGTTAGACTAGATGTGTCAATTCTAAGAATCCCGACTAAAATAGTCAAGTTATTTTTGGTAGACCTTAGTGGGATTTAAATTTTGGATAATGAAAGATTTACACACTCAGCCAATTATACACTAATAACGTAATCAAAAGTATGGTGCTCAGGCCAAAAGCAATATTAATGCGCTTTTGACGTTGCTCGATCCGTTTCAGACGGTTTCTGTACTGTTTAACTTCTACCTGCAAGGTATTGATCTTGGAACGTTGCTCTTCAATTTTCTTTAGAAGTGGTGCAATACGCTTTTTAGAGGCAACAATTTCTGTCTCATCTGTAGGTGCCTCGGACAGCCAGTGCCTCCAGTCAGCCAAGACTTTTGGTAAACTAAATACAGTTAATAGATCACGAAACTCATCTTTTAAAACCTGATGACCATCAATGCGCATATTGCGGATGCTGCGACGATTGCCAAAAATAAAAATTTTAATCAGGTCAGGGAGGGTCGTGCGTACATCCAGATCTACAATGCGGCCTGGTGCTTTATGGTCAAACAATAGCCCGTTTGGGGTGAATTGCACATAAAAGTCAAAATATGGAATATAGCTATTGATTTTAACCGAGATATTTTCATCTACAAACTTTTTGGCCTGTAGAGCAACGACACGATCATGCTTGAGAATGAAGGTAAATATTGTTTCAAGAACAATTAACATCATCGTAAGCAACAAATGCGGTTGATTTTGACTTTGTTGCGATTCGCTCATATACAACCAATCCTTACCTGAAATATAAAGTGAAAAAGCTTCCTGCCTGTAATAAAGATTTCAGGGTTAAATCAAATTAGACTTGAAATAAATTGCTTTGTAGAACAGTTTACCAAATCTATCAAGTACTAAATTTGCTATTATGCAGTGATTTTGTAGAATAATTTATAATAATTGAGTGGAAAATAAGCAGGAGCCGTGCACATGGACAAGTCAAAAACAGCACAAGATTCAGCGGAAGCTTCGAATGAGAAAACGCTAAAAGCCAAGTCCAAATCTGCCTCAGAGCGCAAATCGGTCCTTGATTTTCGTAAATACACCAAACAGATCTGGCTGGCAGGGCTAGGGGCATTTTCTCGGGCAGAGGAAGAGGGCAACAAACTGTTTGACTCGCTGGTCAAGGTGGGTGAAGAACTAGAATCTAAAACTGTCGATATTGCTGATCAAACTGTAGAAAAGGTTTCGGAGAAAGCCAAAGAGTCGGTTATCGACACCAAAGACAAAGTGGAAAAATTAATTGACAACTCTGTTCATCATTCATTGAATCGTATAGGATTAGTCACACTGAAGGATGTACAATATTTGGAACGTTTAATCCTTCAGTTGCATGCCAAAGTTGATCAATTGACTGCGGAACAAGAAAAAATGAAAGAAGAATTATCGAAAAAAACACAAATAAAATGACTTTATTTATTATTCAATGTTTTTTTCGCATATTTTTTGAAAAAAAAGAGGTTCTTAAGTATTGCGTTTATACCTAAAGCATTGCTATAAAGGCGTTATGGCATGTTAAACCAATTCTTGAACCTTAAATAAACGATATTAAGAGGACGTAATCTTCATGAATAAATCAGAATTAATTGATGCAATTGCAGAGAAAGGGGGATTATCTAAGGCTGACGCAGGTAAGGCTTTAGATGCTACAATTGCTTCTGTTACTGAAGCTTTAAAATCGGGTGATACTGTAACTTTAGTCGGTTTTGGTACTTTTGGCGTGAAAGAACGTGCTGCACGTACTGGCCGTAATCCACAAACTGGTGCTACTCTTGAAATTAAAGCAAGCAAAGTACCTAGTTTCAAAGCAGGTAAAGGCTTAAAAGACGCTGTAGCTTAAGTCTTTCTAGCGACAAAACGCGCCTTATTTGGCGCGTTTTTTATTAATAAATTTAATTGAGATGATTAACACATTCATTCAATGGGTATTTTCGGTTAAAATCCTTGGCAAATAAAATATTGGAATACTTATGGAAGCTTTTCGTAAAGTTATTAAGGGCTGGTTGGGCAAAGTCTTGCTCGTTCTATTTTTGACCCCGTTAGCACTTGTAGGTATTGAAGGATATTTTAGCGGCGGAAGTTCTGATGCAGCAAAATCAGTAAACGGAACTGAAATATCTCAAAAAGAATTAGAGACACTGACGAAATCATTTAAAGAACAATATCTCAGTTATGCCAATGGGGATGAAACTTTACTGAATCAAAGCTTCATCGACCAAAAAGCCATGGATACGCTGGTCGCCCGTACTTTATTGTTGCAACAGGCTGAAAAATTGGGAATCAGTCTCAGTGACCAGCAGATTGAACAGATGATCGCCCAACAGCCTACTTTCCAGCAAGATGGCAAGTTCTCCAATGCTTTATATGAAAACTATCTGAAATCAATTGGCATGACCAATCGTGCTTTGATCGAAAGTTTACGTACAGATCATGCACTGAAGATGTTGTCATCGACTTTTCTGGATTATCCGCTGGTGAGCCCGGTCGAAATGCAGCAGATTGCTGATTTGCAAACTGAACAACGCCATATTTATATTTCGAGTATTAATCTGGATCGTTATAAAAAAGACGTCAAAGTAACTGATGCAGAAATTGCTGCCTATTATGAAAAACATAAACCCCTGTTTAAGCAGCCCACCAGTGTAGATGTGGACTATGTGGTATTAAAGCCAAGCGATATTCAGGCACAGAGTTTAGCGGTGACAGATGCTGAACTTCAGGAAGCCTATACAGCTTTTGTTGCTAAACAAAAACAGGCAGTTAAACCAGAGGTGAAGCATATTCTAATTACGGCGGACAGTCGTAGTGATGCAGAAGCAAAAAAACTGGCAACTGAAATTGTAGCAAAAATTAAAGCTGGAACAAGTTTTGCCCAGGCTGCCGCACAGTATTCTGAAGACCCTGATTCCAAGTCGAAAGGTGGCGCAATTGCTGTCTATGAAGAAGGCGTATTCGGTACCGCATTTGACCAGGCAGTTGGTTCTTTAAAATCGGGTCAGGTGTCTGCGCCGGTGAAAACAAATTATGGATATCATATTATTTCTGTACAAACTCCAGATGTTGCGGTTCCTTCTTTTGAGTCACAAAAAGCGCGTTTATCTGAAGAAGTTTTGGCTGCTAAAAAATCCAATGCATTCTCCGATATGGTCAATACACTGAATGATATGGTGGTAGGAAGTGATTCTCTGGATGTCGTTACTCAAGAAGTCAAAGGTGTACAGGTTCAGAAAGCCCAAGGGGTAAAACTTTCGACCCGAGATCCAGTGCTGAGTGATGCCAGCCTCAAAGTCAAACTGTTCAATGATGATGTTAAAAATGGTGATCGTAATGCTTCATCCAGTATCCAGCTGGCCAATGGTGATGTAGCCTGGATTAAGGTACGTGATTATCATGCAGCCGGTGAACAGACACTGGCAGAAGCCAAACCGCTAGTTAAGACATTATTGATTGAAGACAAAGCAGCTGCATTGGCAAAAGCAAAAATTCAGAAAGCTCTGGATGAGTTTAAAACCAAACCGGCTGCAGCTGTAGCAAAAGGTGATTTGATCTTTGAAAATGCGGGTGTTTACACACGTGCTGAAGGTTTGCTAAAACGCGATGTACAGCGCGCAGCATTTAGTCTTCCGACACCAAAAGCAGGTTACTGGTCAGTAACGACAACGAAAATGCCAAATGAGCTGGTTGTAGTTGCAGTATCAGAAGTGAAGAAGAACCCGGTAGATGTATTGAGTGCAGAGCAACGTAGTGAGTTGGTGAAGTTATATCAGCAACTTCGTGGTCAGCAGGAATTTGATGACTATACGCGTTATCTGAAATCTCAGGCAAAAATCAAATAAGATGATCTTAACCAAAAAACCAGCCCGCAGGCTGGTTTTTTATGCTCTAGCCAAATGAGGGTTTAAGCACGAATAATCAGTTCATAACCGGTATATTTACGCATATTGATTACACCGGTATCCAGAATTAAATACTGACCTTTAATACCCTGTAATTTGCCACGAATCACCGGAGTTTTATCCAGATTATGTGATTTAATCTTTTCTGGATATTGCTCGACCGGATAAATAAACTCGCGTGCCAATTCCTGCTCAAGCACTTCAATATTTTCATTAAACTCAAGATTCTGATTAAATTCTTCACGAATGCTTTGAATTTTAGGTGCAAATTCTTCTAACAACTGCTCACGTACTTCAATCAGATTCAGTGGTTCTGCTTCACCTTTGAGCAGCTTGCGCCAATCTGTTTTGTCTGCGACCTGCGTACCAAACATGACTTCCAATTTGCCAGAGAGGCGACGTGAGCCAACTTTCATAATCGGCAGGGCTTGGGTTGCGCCCTGATCCAGCCAGCGGGTCGGCATTTGGCTGGTACGGGTAATCCCGACCTTTAATGCGCTGGAATTGGCCAGATAGACAATATGCGGTTGAAAGCAGACATTCTGGGCAAATTCATCTTCGCGGCAAGTGCCTAAATGATAATGGCAGGTTTCTGGCTTCATGATGCACATATCACATGAAGCATTGGTCTTAAAACATTTGAAACAGTGACCTTGCGAGAAAGATTTTGAAGTTTTATTGCCACAAGATACGCAATAAATTTTCCCCGTCCATTCAATCTCGATGTCTTGGCCTAAATTAAACGGAAGATCAATTTCTGCACGATCCAGAATTAATTTATACTCAACATTTGCCCGCTGTATCTGTTGATCAGTTACACTAAGGTCTTTGAGGCCGACATGCATTTTATGGCAAATGCCCTGAAGTTCCATAAAGATTACTCACTTAAATCATAAGGATGCAGTTATGGCTGAGCAGAATGTCATTACTTCAATGCTAGACGATTTCGCACAGGAACAGCCAATTCATACTGCTATTTGTATTGGGCAGGACTTGAGCCAAGTCCAGTTTCAGCCATCTATTCAATGGCACTATTTTAGCGTATCTGGCTTTTTAAATCTGCCTTTTCAGCAACGTTATGACCTGGCTGTGGTGAGGCTGGATACCACAGAAACTGAATTTTTGTCTGAACAGATGATGAGCCAAATTTTGGTGAAATTGCGTGATTTGTTTGCCAAACGTCTGGTGGTAGTCAGTCGTTTGCACAACGAAAAATTATTGAGAGCTCTGGGATTTACCCAGTTGATCGACAAGACCGCACATGAGGCAGATTTTGCGCTGTGGCAATTTAATATTTTAACCTATAAGCATGTGCCAGACTGGTTTAATTCCAAGTTTTGGGCTAACCCGGAAAACTGGGATAAATTTCGCTGGTAAGCCGAAAATCTGCTTTATCAAGATTGCAAATATTAACACAATCTGGCCTAGACAATGTGAAGGCAGGCCGTATCCTGTAGTTAAAATGCACATAGGATATAGGACATGACAAACCTAAGTAATATTGTGGAAATATTAGCAAAGCAGGCATTAGGTGGTGGACAATCGCAGCAGAAAACTTCACAACAGGGCGGTTTGGCAGATATTCTAGGCTCAGTATTAGGGCATTTAAACCAATCCAATCCTCAGCAAAATCAACAAACCCAAAATCAACAGAATCAAACCGGTCAGCAAACACGCCAAAATGGCCTGAGTGCAATCTTAGGTTCGGTCCTCAGTCAGCTAGGTGGTGCCAGTAGTCAAAGCACTTCTCAACCTCGCTCAGGTTTCGGGGGGAGTTCTACCGGCAAAACTTTGTTGATCGCCGTGTTGCCTCTGGTGTTGGCCTGGATACAAAAACAGGGTGGCTTGCAGGGTGCCTTGGACAAGCTAAAAGGCCAAGGCCTTACTCGTCAGGTAGACGATTGGGTATCGACAGGTCCCGGTGAAAATGCTCATGTTGATCCGCAGCAGGTACAAAACCTGTTCGATGAGCAGGAAGTTGAAGAGGTAGCGCAGCAAACTCATACCCCTAAGCAAGATGTATATGGTGCTATTTCACAGGTATTGCCGCAGATTATTGACTCTCTTACCCCACAAGGTGAACAGACCAGTAAGCAGGAAGCCAACAGCGATATACAAAATGTACTAAGTATGGTTTCGGGGCTTCTCAAAAAATAAATCTGTAAACTAAAATCCTGATAGCCGTCAGGATTTTGAATATGAGAAATGACCTGATATTTAATCCAGATTTAGGCTAAACAGCTGGTTAGACTTGCAGATTTTCTTGGCTATATAATGAGATTTTCTTATGCGAATAAGGATAATCTCCGATTGAAAACCAAGCTCACCAAATTCCGGTTCTACCTGTACATAATGGAGTTGCCCATATTCATCCCGTACCCGTGCTTGAGCAGAAAAACCGGGGCGGGCATTGCCACTTGAAATCGTTGCCAGCCGGCCAAGCAAATTGACATTGTTCTTTTTATATTTGGGTGGAATGACTTGATCCAGACAGTGAATCATAAAAATCGTGAAAAAGGTCGCAATGATCAAAGCGGGAATAATCAGGTAATAAGCGGGGAGAAACTTGAATTCCTGAGAATAAATCAGAAATTGCAAGACATAGCCGGCAAAGCTGAAATTCATCAGGAAAAAAAATACAATCAATGTTTTTGAAAATTTCACATTTAACAGATCAACATGCTGAAAATCATAGGGTGAAATTTTTTGCAGAATTTTACTGGGTCTCAGCCCAAAATAGAAACAAACGGTTTTCACCACGCCAAACAGAATAATCGCCAATAAGCTGAGATGGAAAGGCATCAGATTATAGTCTAGAAAAAATGCAGGCATGGTGTTGTCCGTTTTAGTCTTATTCTGAGAGGTAAATTCCACCATCAGAATGCACGGTAATCTCTACTTTTTCAAGTGATTGACCTTGGCAAGGGCCAGAAATACATTCACCGCTTTCCACCAGAAATAGTGCACCGTGCGTTGAACATTCAATAAATTCCTGATCGCGATCCAGAAACTGGTTTTCCAGAAATTCCAGTTCAACCTGCAAATGTGGGCACAAATTCTGATAGGCATAAAATGCACCATCACGTTGGGTGATGAAAATTGTATCACCATCTGGAAGCTCAAAAGAGCGTGCTTCACGCTCTGGAATGTCTTCCGTCATGCAAATTTTAAACATTAAGCACATTCCTTTCGAAAGTCTTTTAATAAGGTTGCATAGTCTTCAACTGCCAGGCGTGGACCAAATTGTGAAACTATCTGACTGGAAATAAGAATTGCCAGTTCTGCAGACGCTTGCAGACCTAAATTGGCGTTTAATCCGTACAGGAAAGCACCGGCAAAAGCATCACCAGCCCCATTTGCATCGACTGCAGTCACTTTACGGCCTGGTACTTTAAAGGTGTTCTCATGATCTGAAATAAGTGCACCTTCGGCTGACAATGTAATGACAACGTGCTGACTTAAGCTTTTCAGTTTAAGTAAAGCAGCCTCAAGACTGTCGGTTTCGGTGTACATCAAGGCTTCTTGCTGGTTACACAGTAGCAGGTCAACACCATCGCCAATCATTTCATCAAGGCCTGCACGGGCATATTGCACCATTGCCGGATCAGATAAAGTTAACGCAATTTTAACACCGTTAGCACGGGCAATTTCACGTGCCTGTTTTACAGCTTGCCGTGCGGTATCCGAAGTCGACAAATAGCCTTCAAGATAAAGCCATTTTGCTGTATTCAGTTGACTGAAATCGATTTGTGCATTGCTCAGTTCAGCCGTAATACCCAAATAGGTATGCATGGTGCGTTCAGAATCAGGGCTGACCAGCACCATACAGGTACCTGTTACACCTTCACTAATCGATTGGGTTGTAGTCTCAATGCCAGCATCATTTAAACCTTTCAGATAGATTTTCCCGAGTTCGTCATTACCGACACGGCAACCATAAAATGCAGAACCACCCAGTGCTGAAAATGCTACCGTAGTATTGGCTGCTGAACCACCAGAAGCCTGTCCTTTATACACCTGAGTCGCTTGAAGATTTTGATAAAGAGTGGCCTGAGTTTCACCATCTGCAAGTTGCATGGTGCCTTTTTGCAAGTGATGTGCATTTAAGAAATCATCAGAAACTTTAAATTCTTGGTCAATCAGCGCATTACCAATTGCAAAAAGATCAACATTTGCCATGTTCAAATATCACATTAAAAATGAAAGTATCAAGTTTACACGATTGCTTGGAAATGCTGTAGTTTGCTGAATCATTTTCAAATATTTCTCAAAAATGCTGTATTTTATTCAGGAGCTATCTTTGGTCTAAGTTTTGACTTATTTTTAGGCGCCGGCACTCATCAGTATTGATTTAAGTGTCAACTTTTATTTATAAGGATAATTCGGGCTTGGTATGATACTTTTAAGTCGTTCTGCGAACCTCATTTTCACAATCATTTTAAATAGCGTGCGTATATGGATATTAAAATTGTAAAAGTCGAACAACTTCCTGACCAAATCGAAGCGCTCGCAACGCTGGCGCGCAAAGAAGGCCTAGATGTGATGGATAAGTTAATTGAAGAATATCGCACTGGGAAGAACTGCTTTGCTCAAGCCAATGAGCATTTACTGATCGCACATGACGGTAAAAAACTGATTGCCTGTGGTGGTCTCAACCAGCAATGGGGCGATAATGGGATTGAGGAACGTATTGGCCGTGTGCGCCGCTTCTATGTACATCCAAAATATCGGCTACATGGGGTGGGTAAGCAGCTTTTGGCTTATCTGGAACAACTGGCACGTCCGCACTATTCCGCTTTATGCTTGCAAACCGATACCCGGCTGGCTGCCAGTTTCTATCAAAAACAGAACTATGTATTTGTTGAAAATAATCCAAGCTATAACTATTTTAAATATCTGATTGCCTAAGCTTATAGTACCTAAGCTGAATCTGGATGGTAAATTTGATGATTTAATTTTCAAATGATCAAGTTTACTTAATTCGATCAAAATCCTCGGTTTTCAACGTGAATAATTCAGATAACTAAAGCTATAATGCTCTTAGTTATTTTAATTAAAGCATTAGGAGATCGCATGACTGTAGATGTCACTGAAACCATTTCTCAAACTGTACATCCTGCGTTTCAGTTGGTACGTCAACAACATGTTGAAGCTTTAGACATTTTCGTGTCTGAATATAAACATAAAGTGACTGGCGCCACACATTATCACCTGGCGACCAATCACGATGAAAATGTCTTTCTGGTCGCATTTCGTACCCAGCCGATGGACTCTAAAGGCGAAGCGCATATTCTGGAACATACCGCGTTATGCGGTTCAGAAAAATTCCCGGTGCGCGATCCATTCTTTCTGATGATTCGCCGTTCACTGAACACCTTTATGAATGCCTTTACTGCGGCGGATTGGACTGCATATCCATTTGCGACCCAAAACAGCAAGGACTTCCAGAATCTGCTCGAAGTGTATATGGATGCCGCATTCGCTGCCAACCTGAATCCACTGGATTTTGCTCAGGAAGGTATTCGTATTGAGCTGGAAAATGGCGAGCCTGTCTATAAAGGCGTGGTCTTTAATGAAATGAAAGGTGCGATGAGTTCGCCTTCAGATCAGCTTTATCACACGCTTGCGCATCATTTATTCCCAAACACGACTTATCACTATAATTCGGGCGGTGATCCTAAAGATATTCCTGATCTAACTTACCAGGAGTTAGTTGATTTCTATAAGTCACATTACCATCCTAGTAATGCAGTATTCATGACTTTTGGCAATAAAACCGCATTCGAACTGCAAGAGCAGTTTGAAAATCTGGCATTGTCTAAATTTGAAAAAGGTCAGACGCTCTATCCAACACCTGAAACCCGCCTGACTGCACCATTGACGGTTACCGACAGCTATGCGGTTGATGCCGAAGACCTACAGGACAAGACCTATCATGTGCTGTCTTGGTTATTGCCGGAAGCCAGTGATATTAAACTGCGTTTAGGTATGCGTTTAGTCGAAGGAATTCTACTCGAAGATTCTGCATCACCACTACGTCATTATCTGGAAACTTGTGGTTATGCAGATGCAACAGGTCCATTTATGGGCGTGGATGATTCTAACTTTGAAATGACTTTCTACTGTGCGGTGCAAGGTTCAAATCCTGAACATGCAGAAGAATTTAAAAATGGTGTATTCAAGGTTCTAGAAGAGGTAGCGTCTAAACCGGTTGATCAGAACATGGTCGATGCGATTCTGCATCAAATCGAATTGCATCAGCGTGAAATCAATGGTGATGGTACGCCGTATGGTTTAAGCCTGATTCTGAGCGGTCTGGGCAGCGCGATTCATCATCGTGATCCGGTCGAAGTTTGGGATGTGGACTCTGCCATTGCTGCAGTCAAAGAAGAACTGCAAGATCCAATGTGGTTATCCAATTTGATCAAAGAGCATCTGCTGGATAACCCACATCGTGTCCAATTGACACTGGTTCCGGATGCGACCAAATCTGCCAAAGAAGCAGCGGATGAAAAAGCACGTCTGGCTGAAATTGGCAAGAATCTGACTGAAGAGCAAAAAGCTGAAATTATTGCACAGACTGAGGCATTAAATGTGCGTCAGGATACACCAGATGACTTGAACTTATTGCCGAAAGTCGGTCTGGAAGATGTGCCTGCGGAATTACAGATTGTGCAAGGTCAGTTACGCGAGATTATCTGTAACCACGTCGATACGCCATTGAACCTGTATCATGCCGGAACTAATGGTATTTATTATCAACAGGTTCTGGTTAATATTCCGGATGAAGTGGTGCAGTCGCCTTACTTTAATCTGCTTTCAATCCTGATGGGTGAAGTCGGTGCGGGTGAGTATGATTATCTTGAGTTCCAGCAACTGCAAACAGCGGTAAGCGGTGGTCTGGGCATGGGCGCGTCTTTGCGTTCGAAAGTGGATGACAAAAACAAGATTACTGCTTGGCTAACCCTGACCACTAAATCTTTGGTGAATCATCTCGATGCGATCCGTCTGTTGAAGATTGGTTTTGAACAGCTCCGTTTTGATGAAAAAGACCGTATTATCGAGCTGCTACAACAGCGTAAAACGCGCTGGCAGTCACGTATTTCCGGTTCTGGACATAGTTATGCGATGCAGACCGCTTCACGTCAGCATAGTGCATTGGCTTTGCGTGATTATCATAATACCGGTCTGGGTGCATTGAACTGGCTGATCGAACTGGTGTCTAAGATCGAAAAAGATCCGGCTGAATATGATCTGCTGATTGATGAATTAAAACGGATTCATCGGGTCTTGTTGCAAGCACCAAAGCAATTCCTGCTAGTGTGTGAAGAACCACAATCTGAGCATCTAATCGAAGAAATCCAGAATGTCTGGGACAAACTTGCGGTTGATCCAGCACCGGTTGCACTGACTCAAGTCGAAAAACTGACCCATGATCAGCACGAAGCTTGGTTGATTCAAGCCAATGTCCAGTTCTGTGCGGCTGCTTATCCGGCAGTTGAAGTCTCACACCCTGATGCTGCTGCATTGATGGTACTGGCGGGTTATTTACGTAATGGTTTCCTGCACAGCGCCATTCGTGAAAAAGGTGGTGCCTATGGTGGTGGTGCGAGCTATGACGGCAATGCCTGTTCGTTCCGTTTCTATAGCTATCGTGACCCACGTCTAGCAGAAACTTTCCAGGATTTTGATGCCAGTATCCAGTGGTTACTCAATGCACCACAACAGCCACACCAGTTGGAAGAAGCCATTCTGGGTCTGATTGCCAGCATGGATAAACCGGGTTCACCGGCAGGCGAAGCCATTACTGCATGTTATGCCTATCTGCATCAACGCACACCAGCGTTCCGTAAAAAGCTTCGGGAACGTTTGTTGCATGTCACGCTGGATGACTTGAAGCGTGTTGCACAGACCTATCTGGTCGAGCAGCAGGCAACCAAGGCTGTGGTCGCACCGGTAGCAAAGCGTGAAATGCTTGAGCAGCTTGGTTTTGTGATTCAACAAGTTCTATAAATAAAAAAATGAGGATAAGGAATGGCGCTTAATTCAATTAAGCGCTCAACTCTACAGCTGAGCGTTTTGCTTGGCTGTACTGTTGGGACGCAAGTGAATGCGGAAGAAACAGTAGTTAACAGCCCCATGCCGGCAACGGCCGAAGCCTGTGCCGCACTAGAAAGTAGTGCAGAGCGTCTGGCTTGCTATGATGCTTTATTTAAAATTCCGGTAACCGATAAGCCTGAAATCGTTTCTGAGCGTCGTGCTGCGGTAGAACTTGCACCTGAACCCGATAATTTGAAAGAAAAAATTGGGAAAACTGTCTCCAATATTTATGTCTCTGAAGGATCAAAGCTGACGCCGAATCTGTCTTTGCTGGATAGTCGCTGGGAACTCTCTCCGGAAAGTAAACTTGGTACCTGGAACATTCGTTCCTATCAACCGGTGTATTTGATGCCAGGTTTCTGGACATCGAAAAAAAATGAATTCCCTCAAAGTGAAAACCCGAACAATACAGAGACAGAGAAACAAAATCTCACTTCAACTGAAGCGAAGTTTCAATTGTCTTTAAAGACCAAGGCAGTTGAAAATATCTTGGGAAATAATGGTGATCTCTGGCTCGGTTATACCCAGTCTTCGCGTTGGCAGGTGTATAACTCGGAAGAATCACGTCCATTTCGTGAAACCAATTATGAACCAGAAGCCAGTTTTGTTTTGCGTACCAATTATGACCTGTTAGGTCTGAACTGGCGCATGTTAGGCCTGACTTTCAACCATCAGTCCAATGGCCGCTCTGATCCGCTATCGCGCAGTTGGAACCGGGTGATGCTGAATTTTGGTTTTGAAAAAGACAATTTTGCCCTGATGGTTCGTCCTTGGTATCGCTTTGAAGAGAAACGTGAAGACGATAACAATCCCGAGATCAAAAACTATATCGGACGCGGAGACATGACTGCATTTTATCGATATAACGAGCATGATTTTTCATTAATGCTGCGTCATACTTTAAAAGGTGGAGATGATAACCGTGGTGCAGTACAGTTTGACTGGTCATTCCCGATTAGTGGACGTTTGCGAGGTCAATTCCAGCTTTTTGACGGCTATGGCGAAAGTCTGATTGATTATAATCACCGTGCCACTTATGTGGGACTAGGAATTTCCCTGATGAACTGGTTCTAAGATTCCAGGTTTAATCATCTTGAGATTAAAAAAAACCATGCTGCGGCATGGTTTTTTTTATAGCTAATTTTAGCCAATCTGGATTTCTGAAGGAGGATGTTTTATGCGGCTCTTTTTCGGAGTTGCAATGAAATAAGCAAGTGTCAGTGGCCCTAGTCGACCTGCAAACATCAATAACATCAGAATGATTAAACTGGCTGGTTGTAATTCTTCAGTCACACCTCGAGACAAGCCGACGGTACATGCCGCCGAAACAGCCTCAAACAGCAGGTCCAGAAAATCAAGATCAGGTTCCAGAATTAATAGACTCATAAAGCCCATTATGATGAGTGCAGCAGTAATGCACACCACCGCCAAGGCTTTAAATGTGGTTTTCTCCGGAATAGAGTGATTAAACACCCGGATTTCATCTTCGCGTCTTAAAAAACTGATGACACTTATTACCACAATAATAAACGTTCCGACCTTGATGCCGCCTGCAGTACTTAAGGAGCCGCCCCCGATAAACATGAGCAGCATGGTAACGAGACTGGATGCATCGCTCATTTGTTCCATTGGCAAGCTATTAAAACCCGAAGAGCGGGGAACCGTAGCATGGAACCAGGCATTTACGGCCTGATCGCCTAAACTCATCAGGCCCAAAGTTTGCGGATTAGAGGCCTCTAATAGCCAGAGTACGATAAACGCACTTAAGTTAAGACCCAGAATAGTAGAGAGGATCAGCTTGCTGTTAGTACTTAACTTGCGCCAGCGCTTGTTTTTTTTAACATCCATCAACACCAAAAAGCCAATACCCCCAATGATATACAACATGCTGATAGTAAAAGTAATTAAATACTGGCCGGAAAAACTCATCAAGCTGTTGGGGAAGAGTGAAAATCCACCATTATTAAAAGCTGAAACGCTATAAAAGGCTGCATAAAATAATGCATCGCTGAACTGATATTCTTTGAGCCACGCCAAAGTCAGAATCAGCGTACCGATTGCTTCAAAAAACAGTGAATATAAAAACACGGCTTTAATGGTAAAACTGACTTTTTTCAGACTCGTTTGCCCGATAGATTCCTGAGCCATGACTTGCTGCTTCAATCCCATTTTTGGAGCCAGACTCATTACTGCTAGAATGGCGAAAGTCATAAAACCCAAACCACCGCATTGCAACAAAAACATAATGACGATCTGCCCAAATACCGTATAGGCTTCACCGACATTCACTACCGATAGTCCGGTGATGGTGACTGCTGAAGTTGCGGTAAAAATAGCTTCCAGCCAGCTGATTTCTCCCTGATGTGCAATGGGCAGCATTAATAGCAGCGAACCGATCAGAATCAATCCGAGAAATCCTAAAGCCAGTAAGCTTGGAGGGCTGAGATTAATCGTCCGGTGTTCCTTTAAGTTAGAACTTTTCATAGATGTCTAAAGTATTTAGAAAGGTGGCGCAAAGGCTCTAATAATCCTTCAACCACAAGAATATCGCCTTTCTGAAGAACCTGATTGGCATCTACGTGATATTGCAGGGTAGACCCGCGCTTATGTAATAAAGTAGTAATTTCAGGCCCATGCTTCATCAATTGATTCAATGGCATACCATGCTGTTCAGTATGAATTTCAATTTTGACAATATAGTGATCATCCTCAAGAGCCATATAGCGACTGACCATCGGATAGCTTAATGACTGGGCCACCCGAACTCCCATATCTTCTTCAGGGTGAATGATTTTTTCAACATTGAGATGGGTCAGAATCATGTGATGGGATTTTGATTTCGCTTTCGCCCATATTTTCTTGACGCCCATATTTTTTAAATGCAATACACACAGGATACTGGCTTCAATATCCTCTCCAATTGCCACCACAGCAGCATCACAGCGCTGAATATTTAGCTCGTCAAGTACATGTTCATCGGTTGCATCGGCAATCACGGCATGGGTTAGCTGATCAGAAATGTTTTCTACATATTTTTTATTCAGATCGATCCCGATCACTTCATGATTCAGGCTGATCAGCTGTGTGGCCACTGTGGCACCGAAACTGCCAAGCCCGATGACTGCAAATAATACCATGGATTGTCCTTCGTTATCTTTATGTCATGCGTTATATTCGCTATGGTAATAAGAAGGCGATTCTTCAGCTATAGTCTTTAGGTAAAAATAGTACAAATCTTTGAAGTATTTACGCTTCTTTCATATGAAGTACAGATTGAAAATTTGGACAGTCAGACATAACCTGACGATGTGTATATAAGGTTCCATAACTGTTTTGGATGATGTATTCGAATTCATGACGATCATCTTTCATGATATTGAGTGTGGCTTGGCGTTTGTGTTGAGGATAATTTTTTAGATCGTCGATTGAGGCACAAGAAAAGCTTTTCACAAAAGCTGAAATTTCAGGATCTAATTTCACTTCTTTATAATGATCTAGAAAAATATAAACAACGAATTTGGGATACTGGTTGAGTATTTCTGAATGTGCCTCTATACCTGCGATGTTGCTGAGATTATTTGCGGTCGCATTACTGGGAATATTTTTCATACTTGTTCGAACACGATCTTCTTCTTGATTTAATTTGTATGCTGGATAGCCGTATAAATAGACAAATAAAGTAGTAAGTAAAATAATAATAAAAGTGATATTCATATTTTAAGACTCTGTTTTTGTAGTTATTTTTGATTATAGCAAGATTGAAAATTAATGGATAATTGGTGTTTTCATTGATGATGCACTTTTAAATCTACATAAAATATTATCCTAAAAAAACCGCCTCAAAAGGCGGCTTATATTTGGAAGAATTACTTCAAGAAACGTTGATAACCGAGATTATTAGTAATTTCCTGATAAGGATAGGTAATGGTTTCGAGAGTTTCGATCAAACCGTCCGGATTTTGTTGTGCATCGGTCGCTTCAAGACCCACCAGAACACGTCCTTCAGCAGCGCCGTGGTTACGGTAGTGGAACAGGGTAATGTTATGGGTTGGACCAAGACGTTCCAGGAACATCAGTAAAGCACCAGGACGCTCCGGGAATTCCACGCGGAACAGACGTTCATTTTCAATATCGGCATGACCGCCGATCAGGTAACGGATATGCAGTTTGGCCACTTCATCATCAGAGAGATCGTCAACGTCATACTGGAACTTTAAGGCTTCATAAATTTCCTGACGTTCTTTCTCGCCATTTTTCAGACTGATGCCGACAAATACCTGCGCAGCAGAAGCATCGCTGGCACGGTAGTTAAATTCAGTAATATTACGACCTTGCAAGGCACGGCAGAAACTCAGGAATGAACCTTTCTGTTCCGGAATGGTCACGGCAAAGATTGCTTCTTTACGCTCGCCCAGTTCGGTACGTTCCGCGATATAACGTAAACGGTCGAAGTTCATGTTGGCGCCGCAGACAATCGACACCATGTTTTTCCCTTCGATGCTATGTTCAGTCACGTATTTTTTGATGCCGGCCAGTGCCATTGCACCTGATGGCTCTACGATACTACGGCACTCGTCATAGGTATCTTTAATGGCAGCACAGATTTCATCAGTATTCACCAGCACCACCTCGGGTTCCACGATTGGGCCAGAATTGTCCGATTTTTGCAGACGGATTACATCAAATGGTTTTTCACCAATTTGGGCTACCGCTGTCCCATCAGCAAATAATCCAACAGATGGAAGAATTACGCGCTCATTGGCTTCAAATGCAGCTTTTAAACAGGCAGACTCATCATATTCCACGGGAATAACTTTGACGTGTGGTGCGACATCACCTAAGTAAGCTGCGACACCTGCGATCAGGCCGCCACCGCCAACTGCAACAAACACGTAGTCCACATCACGCCATTGACGCAGAATTTCATTGGCAATCGTACCTTGGCCTGCAATCACCAGTTCATCGTCATAGGGCGGAATAAAGGTCATGCCATCTTCTTGGGCACGTTGAATCGCATATTTATTGGCAACATCAAATGAATCGCCATGTAAAACTACTTCGCCACCGAGACGTTTAACTGCCTGTACTTTGATATCAGGTGTGGTTTTAGGCATCACAATAATCGCGCGTATACCTAGCTTTTTCCCTGAAAGTGCCACGCCTTGTGCATGGTTGCCTGCTGAAGCAGTGATAACGCCACGTTCCATTTGCGATTTCGGTAATTGACTAATACGGTTATAAGCACCGCGTAGCTTGAATGAAAAAACCGGTTGTAAATCTTCACGTTTAAAGCGGATGTTATTATTGAGTCGTTCGCTAATTCGTGGCGCTGCTTCGAGTGGGGTTTCGATTGCAACATCATAGACCGTTGCTTGTAAAATTTGTCGAACCAAACGAGACAGCATGTTAATTTTCCATCTAACAGTTTAAAATAGGGGCTTATTGTAACAAACCAGACAGCTTTGCGGTTCGAAAATACTGCAAAAGTCCAAAATAGTTGAGTGAAGCCATGAGTCTATATGCAACCCAAGATGAGAAAAAGCAAGCTGCAGCCAAAGCGGCTTTAAAACACTTGCCAAAAGGGGGTATTTTAGGCGTAGGTACAGGTAGCACTGTGAACTTTTTAATTGAGCTTTTACCTGAGCTGCAATTGGAAGCTGCGGTAGCCAGTTCGGAAGCGACAGCACAGCGCCTGAAAAAGCTCGGCATTGAAGTTGTTGATATGAACAGCGTGGGTGGTCTAGATGCCTATGTCGATGGTGCGGACGAAATTGACCGTCATATGCATATGATCAAAGGTGGTGGCGCAGCACTGACTCGCGAAAAAATTGTTGCCTCTATCGCGAAAAAATTCGTGTGTATCGTAGATGATTCAAAATGGGTAGGGCAATTAGGCCGTGAATTCCCGCTTCCGGTAGAAGTGATTCCGATGGCACGTTCTGCAGTAGCGCGTAAACTGGTCGCTTTAGGTGGAGATCCTGCGTATCGTGAAGGTGTGGTAACTGATAACGGTAACGTGATTTTAGATGTTTATAACCTGAATATCCTGAATGCACTTGAGCTTGAAAAAACCATCAATGATATTCCTGGGGTAGTGTGTAACGGTATCTTTGCGATCAACAAAGCAGATATCGCAATTGTCGCGACTGATAACGGAATTGAAGAGCGTACAGCGGTTTAAGATTTGATGAACTTCTTTCATGCCTTAAGTTTTCTCCTTCCTAGGAGAAAATGTAAAAGAGGTGGTAGAAAATGACAGAAGTGAGTTTGTCGTAAATAAATCTACCCAAACTCTGAGTAAAAGTTCTGCTTTAACTTTTATGCAAGAAAAGCTCGTTATTACATATTTTTATAAAGGCTTTTCTCCCTCCTTTAACAAAGGAGGGTTGGGGAGGATTAAAAAAATGATTAAATATAAAAAATGACCTTATCCGACTTACCCGAAATTCAAATCACCCGAAATGTCCGTTCAACCCGGCTGCGTTTGCGTGTCGATGCGAGCCAGATCCGCCTTACCGCTCCAGTTTTTTGCAGCAAAAAACAAATACGGCATTTTATTGAGCAATCTGAAAGCTGGCTGATTAAAACCTGGCAATCCCAGCAAGAAAAAATCGAAAATATTGACCGGACGCTACCGAGTGAGCTGCGGTTATTCAATCTAAAAGAACCTGTACAAATTTCTTATCAAAGCCAGAAGAACAACTTCATTTTTGATCATAAAAATTTACAGCTTTGGATCAGTGACCGACATCCTGAAGAATATTTAAAGGCTTTTGTGATTGCCTATGCAAAAGAACAGCTTCCTTCATATTTAAAGCTTGTCTCGCAGCAATGTGATTTGCCATTCAGTAATTGCAATATTCGGCAGCCCAAAACCCGATGGGGTAGCTGCTCTGCCAGGTATGACATTATGTTGAATAGCGCGCTGGTATTGTTTCCTGAAAATATCACGCGTTATGTTGCTATACATGAACTGGCGCATACTAAACATTTTGATCATAGCCCACGCTTCTGGACAGAAGTGGCGAAGCATGATCCAGAATTTAAAATTCATCGTCAATTGTTAAAAACTACACCTTTACCGTATTGGTGGCATCAAATTTAATCTAATTCTAATTTTTAGATATTTATTTGAGATAAAAATATGATGGATGTTTGAACAATTTCTGCATCCCTTATGAGAATAGATTATTTTTAAATCATATATCACTTTTCTAGAATGCCTTCAATTTAAACAGATCGCATTGGTTTTTTCACTGCGGTTATTGGATGGGGAAACCGCGATGGTTTATTCTAGATTTTTATGTGTTTTCTCTTTAATTTTTAGCGTACTTTTAAGCGCTTGTAGCAAGCCTGATAATGCACAATCTTCACCAGAAGCAGATGATGCGGTTTATAAAGCCGAGAATGTACGTATCGGCTATCAACGTTCATCTACTTTAATGACTTTACTTAAAGAGTCTGGTGAACTTGAGAAAAAACTGGCTGAAAAAAATGTCAAAGTCAGCTGGCACGAATTTACCAGTGGTCAACCGCTGTTAGAAGCGCTTAATGTAGGAAGTGTAGATGTGACTGCAGATGTGGCAGATACGGTTCCTGTATTCGCACAGGCGGCTCAAGCAAAACTCACTTATTATGCAAAAGAAACTGCATCTCCAAATGCACAAGCAATTTTAATTCCGAAAAACTCAAAAATTCAAACTATTGCAGATTTAAAAGGCAAGAAAATTGCGGTAACTAAAGCTGCTGGTAGCCATTATTTGCTCATCGCAGCCTTAAACCAAGCAGGTTTAAGTTTTAAAGACATTACGCCAGCGTGGTTAAGTCCGGCAGATGGCCGTGCAGCATTTGAACATGGCGGTGTAGATGCATGGGTGACATGGGAGCCGTATGTTTCAAGTGGTACAGTACTTCAGAATGCAAAAGTTTTGGCATCAGGTGAAGGTCATGCTAATTATATTCGTTACTACTTGACTGCTCAGAAATTTGCACAGGAAAATCCGGCGATTCTCAATACCATCATTCAAACACTTGAAGAAAAAGCAGCTTGGGTGAAGGCAAACCCTGAGGATGCAGCAAAAATTTTGGCGCCATTATGGGGTAACTTGCCTACAGACGTTGTACTTCAAGCCAATGCTAATCGTAGCTATAACGTGCAAAACGTTATTGCAGAAGATATGGCGGAACAGCAACAGATTTCTGATGCATTTTTTAATGAAAAGCTAATTCCACACACCATCGATGCAAAAGCATCCGACATTTTTAAAGCGAAATAAACTTTTAGAAGTCTCAATTCATATTGAGACTTCTAATATTTAATAAAATAGCCTAAGCAAATCTGAGTCATTTATGTCAAATATTCCAGCATTAAATGCTGTTCAAATCCGAGAAATTTTACTGGCGGGTAAAGAAATCGCTATTGTCGATTTACGTGAGGAGCACATTTATGCTCAAGCACATCCTTTGTTTGCCACCAATATTTCCCTATCACGTTTAGAAGTAGAAATCTTAAATCGTGTTCCACGCTTAGAAACGACAGTCGTTCTTTATGATGATAATGATGGTCGGGTTGAACGCGCAGCAGAAAAATTAGCACAGTATGGTTACACCCAGGTTTATGTCCTGGTAGGCGGAGTCAGAGCCTGGCAGCAGGAGGGTGGTGAGTTATTTATTGATGTGAACTCTGCGAGTAAAGCATTTGGTGAATGGGTAGAGCACTTTAAACATACGCCGTCTCTAAGTGCAGAAGATGTACAGGCTAAAATCGATGCGAATGATAATATTATTATCCTAGATGCACGTCGTTTCGATGAATATCAGACTATGAGTATCCCAACCGGGAGAAGCGTACCGGGTGCTGAACTGGTTTTACGTGCACCAGCCTTGGTCAAAAATGAAAATACCACGATTCTTGTAAATTGCGCTGGACGAACCCGGAGTATTATTGGCACCCAGTCTTTAATCAATGCCAAAATCCCACATCCTGTTTATGCATTGCGGAATGGGACTATTGGCTGGACGTTAGCAGGCCAGAACTTAGAGCACGGTCAGCAACGCTCGTATAAAGATCAAATTGCTCCAATATCAGAGCAACAGGTTTTTAGTGCTAAAGAACTGGCAGAAAAAGCCCATGTCAAAACCATTACCCTAGAACAACTACAGGAATTTAAAACAGAGACGACGCGTACGACGTATATTTTTGATGTACGTGATGAAGAGGAATATATACAGGGACATTTACCTGAATCACGATGGGTTGCGGGTGGTCAACTGGTACAGGAAACCGATCATACTGCTGCAGTACGGGGTGCACGAATTGTCTTAATTGATCACCTTTTGGTGAGAGCATATATGACGGCATCTTGGTTGGGGCAGATGAACTGGGAGGTGTATGTACTAGAGACCGATTTTAATCAGGTCCTCACAGAACAGGGCGTTTGGAAATCGAAACTGCCAAATGTGCATTTAGCCCAGACTATTTCGGCTAAAGACTTAAATCACTTCGCGAAAGAGGATATTGCTATTTGGGATGTCTCCACCTTTGCAAACTATAAGCAAGGCCATTTACCCGGTGCACAATGGTTATTAAAAGCTGACGCGATTCAAAAGATTCAGGAGCCCGAATTTCAATCCAAAAAAGTGATTGTGCTGACCTGTGGCGCGGCAATTTTGGCGCAATATGCTGCTGAGGAAATTGCACCGTATTTAGCTCAAGAACAAAAAATATGGGTACTCGATGGCGGCAACACGGGCTGGCAACAAGCAGGATTTGAATTAATTTCTGATGATATTCGAGCCTTATCCCCACAAATTGACCGTTATAAGCGGCCGTATGAAGGAACTGACAACGCTTTGGAAGTG
The DNA here is from genome assembly GCF_048147925.1 of Acinetobacter sp. 226. NCBI lineage: Bacteria > Pseudomonadati > Pseudomonadota > Gammaproteobacteria > Moraxellales > Moraxellaceae > Acinetobacter > Acinetobacter sp. 226. The sequence continues at coordinate 85,684 of NZ_JAYWYX010000011.1, forward strand.
ATGCAGGCATATTTAGATTGGGAATACGGTTTGGTCGATCAATTAAAGAAAGATGCAACCCATGGTTTTTTTGTTGTCTAATGTATCAAGTCAAATAAAACCGCACATGCGGTTTTATTTTTTAATTAAAATAGCCTAAGCATTTTAGTGCAGTTTATTGTTAGCCTTTTAAATTTTAGGTTAAACTCCAAAGATAACAAAAACAATATCAGATTCTAATATGAACCGCTTACTGACAAGTATTTTAATTTTTATGCTATCCATTCCTGCACTTTTCTTTTATGTGCTTTTTCTTATGAGTATTTTTAATCCAAGTCTGCCCATTGTGTATCCATGGCCATACAGGTTATTCATGTTGGCGGGGATGGTAGCCTGGGGTGTACTTTTTTATATGAGCATTTTATGGGTGAAGCATCTGTAGATCTCTCAATGGATTTCAGCACTGGGAACTTTGCTAGCGATTATAGGCTTAATTCCATTTATTATTCGATTAGACGCTATCGTATTGTTGGCATTGCCGGCATTTTTATTTACGATTTATCTATGCTATTGCAGCTGGTCAACAGCAAAAGCAGACTAAACACTAATAAATACCAATTTTAATGCAAATTTTATATGGACCTTTTGAAAGCCTATAAAAAACCAGCAAACCCCAGCAAAATGGTTTAGAAAAGCATAACTTCCTGTCATACTAGCCTTATAAAAGGCAACATTTATTTGAGGTAATCATCGTGATTTCAGTGGGTATTGTGGGTGGTACAGGTTATACAGGCGTTGAACTTTTGCGTCTTTTACTGCGACATCCAGATGTAAATGTAACAGCACTGACATCACGTACTGAAGCAGGCCGTCGTGTAGATGACATGTTTCCAAGTTTGCGTGGACATACTGATCTGCAATTTTCTGATCTCAGTCTTGAGCTATTAAAATCATGCGATGTGGTTTTCTTTGCAACTCCGCATGGTGTCGCCATGAAACATGCTGAAGAGCTGGTTGCGGCAAATACCAAAGTGATCGACTTGGCAGCAGATTTCCGTTTACAAGATCTTGAACAGTTTGAAAAATGGTATGGCATGCAACATGCATGTCCAGAACTGTTAAAAGATTCTGTATACGGTTTATCTGAGCTAAATCGTGAAGAAATTAAAAAGGCCAGTGTCATCGGGAATCCAGGGTGTTATCCAACCACAGTTCAGTTGGGTCTGGCGCCAGTCTTAAAAGCGACTAAAGCATTGGTGAAACCTGAAAGCATTATTATTGATGCCAAATCTGGTGTATCAGGTGCAGGTCGTAAAGCTAGTCTGGGCATGATTTATTCTGAAAATGCCGATAACTTTAAAGCCTATGGTGTAGCGGGTCATCGCCATCATCCTGAAATTGTCGAAGCGCTGGAAAATATTTCAGGTCAGAAAGATGTGTTTGATCATATTTTATTTGTACCGCATTTGGTGCCAATGATCCGTGGTATGTTGTCGACCATCTATATCGATTTAACTGAAGCAGGTCAACAAGCTGATCTTCAATCACTGTATGAAACATTCTATGCCAATGAACAGTTTGTCGATGTAATGCCAGCAGGCAGTTCTCCTGAAACTCGTTCAGTGCGTGGAGCGAATCAGTTGCGTATTGCCCTGTATAAGCCGCAACCCGCTAAACTGGTCATTCTGGTTGCACAAGACAATCTGGTCAAGGGTGCAGCAGGCCAGGCCGTGCAGAACATGAACCTGATATTCGGTTTTGCCGAAGATGCTGGCTTAAATAATATTGGTTTATTACCATAAAAAACGTATTAGAACTTCACACACATTTAGATTTGCATTTAAATGTGTGTCTTGTATAAAGCAAACAGAGATCAAAATGCCGAATAATGAGTCAAACATGACGATCGCTCAGGAACCCGATACAAAGAAATCATGGATGAAAGGCAACACACCATTAGTAACCGGTGCTGCTGTTCTGATTCTTGGGAGTGGTCTACTGGGCTATACCGTCGGGCATCGGCAAGGTTTGACTGCGGTTGGTTTTGATGCAGATGCGGAACAACTGGTTGAAGTGGTACAAAAACAGAAAGCCAGTCTGGAAACATTGAACAAAAACTTGAATACTGCGGTTCAGGAACGTGATCTGGCGGTCAGCAATGCTAATGATCTATATTTGGCCATGACCAAGGCACGTGATGAACAGACTCAGGCTGAAAGCGTGGGAACCATTTATCGCGAGGTTTTGCGTCAGCGTGGTGGTTTGGCATTGGCAGTTCAAAATCTATCAATCAAACCTTTACCCGAAAATGCCTTTGAATATCAGATTGATCTGGTGCAGGTGAGTCCAAGTAAAAGCCGTGCTTCAGGTAGCGTAGAATTGCGCCTGATTAAAGGCACTGAAATTCTGGTCGTGCCATTAGAGGATAAAAACTTCAATTTTGAAAATTATGAGCGACTCACAGGCCGCTGGACCATGCCTAAAGGCTTTAAGCCTGAATTTATTGAAGTGCGTCTTACTGGTGCCAAACCTGTAATTCGTCGTTTTAGTTGGGAACAGGGCAAAGCAGTTGAAAATCAGGCTGCCTCCTTGTCAGAAATTCCGAAAACCGAAGCAAATGCAAATTAAGTGTGAAATATAAATCTTATGCCAAGCAATAAACGTCAAATGTGTTTAAGTGATATTAAAAACTCTTTTAATGAGTCTGGAATTGTTGATTGGCATATCAGCCCACGTTTAGCAAATGAACCCTCTGAAGAAGGTGATTCTGACTTGGCTGTACAGACTGCGCCGCCAGAATTGAAACGCCCTCCATTGTATGCTGTCGTTTTATTAAATGATGACTACACCCCGATGGAGTTTGTAATTGAAATTTTACAACAATACTTTGCAATGAATCTTGACCAAGCTACACAAGTAATGCTAACTGTACATTATGAAGGAAAGGGTGTAGCTGGGGTCTATCCTCGAGACATTGCGGAGACCAAAGCGAACCAAGTCAATAATTATGCTCGATCACAAGGTCATCCGTTACTTTGCCAAATAGAGCCTAAAGATTAAGGGGGTTACATGCTCAGTCGTCAATTAGAAGTATCACTACGTTTGGCTGTCAGCATGGCTCGTCAAAAGAGACATGAGTTCCTGACCGTAGAACATTTATTGTTGGCCTTGCTCGACAATGATTCCGCCGTAAATGCACTGAAAGCATGTGGCGCGGATATTATCGTGCTGCGTAAGGAATTAGAAGAGTACGTAGAACAACATACCCCTAAACTTGGTGAAAATAGTGACCAGGCACCACACCCGACAGAAAGTTTTGACCGGATCTTGCAACGCGCGATTTTTCACGTGCAATCAAGCGGCGGTGATCGTACTGTAGAGGGTGCCGATATTCTGGTAGCCATGTATTCTGAGCGTGATTCATTTGCGGTCTATCTGCTGAAACGCCATCAGATTAACCGATTGACGCTAACCCAGTACCTGTCGCATGGTACGCGTAAAGAAGACGTGCAATCTGAAGAAGAGATTGAGGACCTAGATGGCGAATCCACATCTTCAGCGAGTTCAGGCCCACTTGAGCTTTATACGACTAACCTGAATGTGGAAGCCCAAAAAGGCAAGACCGATCCACTGATTGGTCGTGAAAAAGAAATCGAGCGTGCCGCGCAAATCCTTTGCCGCCGTCGTAAAAACAACCCGCTGCTTGTTGGTGATCCGGGAGTTGGTAAAACCTCGATTGCTGAAGGTCTGGCCTGGTTGATTGTTAATGGTAAAGCGCCAAAACCCTTGGAAAATGCTGAAATCTTCAGCCTGGATATTGGTGCTTTGGTAGCAGGAACCAAATACCGTGGTGATTTTGAAAAACGCTTGAAACAGCTTTTAAATGCGTTGAAAAAGAAACCAGAAGCAGTGCTGTTTATTGATGAAATTCACATGATTATTGGTGCAGGTTCGAGCATGGGCAGCACCATGGACGCATCGAATCTGATCAAACCGGCGCTGGCAAATGGTTCTTTACGTTGCATTGGCTCAACCACTTTCCAGGAATATCGCCAGGTCTTTGAGAAAGATCATGCTTTATCACGCCGTTTCCAGAAAATTGATGTGAATGAACCCTCTATTTCAGAAACCATTGATATCCTACGTGGTCTGAAATCGAAATTTGAAGATTTCCATCATGTGGAGTATGACGATCAAGCGCTGGTATCTGCAGTAGAGCTATCTGCAAAATTTATTAACGACCGCTTCCTGCCAGATAAAGCGATTGATGTGATTGATGAAGCCGGTGCACAGCGCCGTCTGAAAGCGGAGCAAGATGACAGTTTAATTACGGTAGAAAATATTGAAGACATCGTTTCTAAAATTGCGCGTATTCCACCAAAAACGGTCTCTAAAGATGACAAGAGTGTGCTGGAAAATCTTGAGCGAGATCTGAAACGTGTGGTGTTTGGACAGGATGAAGCTATTGAGGCCTTGGCATCTGCAATTAAGTTGTCACGTGCCGGTTTGAAGTCTCCAGATAAGCCTGTAGGTAGTTTTGTCTTTGCGGGTCCTACAGGTGTTGGTAAAACCGAAGTGACCAAGCAGCTCGCGAAACAGATGGGTGTGGAACTGGTTCGTTTTGATATGTCGGAATACATGGAACGCCATGCAGTGTCCCGTCTGATCGGCGCACCTCCGGGCTATGTCGGTTTTGATCAGGGTGGCTTGCTCACCGATGCGATTCACAAAAATCCGCACTGTGTATTACTTCTTGATGAAATCGAAAAAGCACATCCAGATGTATTTAACCTGTTATTGCAGATCATGGACCATGGTTCATTGACCGATAATAACGGGCGTAAATCTGACTTCCGCAACGTGGTCTTGGTACTGACCACCAATATTGGTGCTGAGAGTATTTCTCGTGCCAGCATCGGTTTCATGGAACAAGACAATAGTAACGATAATCAGGAAGCGATGAAGAAAGCCTTCTCGCCGGAATTCCGTAACCGTCTTGATGGCGTGATCCAGTTCAAGGCATTACCAAGCAGCATTATTGAAAATGTTGTAGATAAATTCCTGACAGAACTCCAGGCACAACTGGATGATAAAAAAGTCATGCTCGAAGTGGATCAGAGCGCACGTGAATGGATGGCTGAACATGGCTATGACCGTTTGATGGGTGCACGTCCAATGCAGCGTCTGATTCAGGAACACCTGAAAAAACCGTTGGCTGAAATGATCCTGTTTGGTGAGCTGGCTGAAAATGGTGGTAATGTTGCGGTGTCTGTTAAGAAAGAAAATGGTAAGGCAGTCGGCTTAAAACTTGAAGTTTTTGAAGACCAGACAGCTGAACCAGCCTAATTGATGGAAAAGATTAAACCCGTGCTTGCACGGGTTTTTTCATGCATTCATATTTTAAAGCATTACATTCTTTCATCTAGTTCAAAAGATAAATTATGGATATTCAAATTACCAAGTTGTTCACGACATTTTTCCTGTTTTTGGTCACAGCATTGATGGAAATTTTAGGCTGTTATTTTCCTTATCTAATTTTAAATCAGGGAAAAAGCCATTGGTTGTGGATTCCGACAGCTCTGGCTTTAGCGATCTTTGTCTGGCTATTAACCTTACATCCGGCTGCTTCGGGAAGGATCTATGCAGCATATGGTGGTATTTATATTTTTTCTGCCCTGATGTGGTTGCGCTTCATTGATCAAGTGACGCTGTCACGTTGGGATCTGCTTGGCGGTATGGTGGTCATACTGGGCGCATTAATTATTATTTTGCAACCACAAGGCTTGGTACGTTAATCGGAGTACACCTCGATAAAAAAGTTCATCAAAAAAGGCAGCCAAAGCTACCTTTTTTGTTTTCTAAATTCTGTAATCGAATCACCCGAAATTTCTTATATATTTAGACTATTTCAATTTGCAATCTTTCTGGGAAATAGCAGTCTTATAAGTTTGCGTTTGCGAGTTCAATGTAAGTTCAACCTTGTAAGGATTTTCAATCTGATAACGATGTTCAAAGAAAATTTCACAATTATTGAGCAGATTATTACGAATTACTTTCATCACCTCTTTGCGCCCGAGGTCTTTTTCAAACTGGCTGAAGTCGGGTGTGGTAATCATTCCTTTTAGCGTGGTTTTATTAGCGCTTAGCTGCAATTGTTCAATCACTGTATTCTGGTCAATTTGCAGAGGCAAGGTTCTGGAATCTTCTGCGCTCAGTACTGTCAGCAATTCATTCAGTTCAGCTTTTTTCTTAATTTTAAAGCTACTGTCGAGAATCCCTTTTTTATGAAGATATTGATCAAATTCGGAAGCATTTACATTTGTTGTGAGTAGACCGAGACCAAGTCCTAAAACGCTGAGTAGCTTAATATTATATTTCATATGAATCACAGAAATTACGTTAACTTTATGAGAAAAATAGAAACATGCCATGAATAGAAACAACACACAACTTTAATTTCATAGCGAATACTTAAGCGCTAAGTTTTAGTAACAATATTTGCCTATGAGTATTAGAATTTTCATATTTCAGCTTCAAAAAACTCATCAAAAATTACACTTATTATTTTGTCTGACTATTCAGCAAAGCTTATATTTATAAAAAATCTACAATAAAAAGTAATAGCTCTAGCTTGGGTTTCTGGAGAAGGGGAAACAGTTAGTAGGAAGATATATGCCTAATACCTATAAATTTTGAACCTGAATAATTAAAATAAGGATGTCGTATTTTGAACCAAACTTATACTAGACAAGAAAAAATTAGTCGAATTAAAGGTGTTGTTGGAGCAGCTTCTGGTAACCTGGTCGAATGGTTTGATTTCTACATTTATGCTGTATTTGCAGTGTATTTTACCCATGCATTAACCGCTCCTGGAATGGAAAGTTCTGCCCAGGCGATTTACGTTTGGGGAGTATTTGCAGCCAGCTTTTTCATGCGTCCCATTGGTAGTTGGTTATTTGGGCGTATTGCGGATAAATATGGCCGCAAGAAGTCGATGGTTATTTCAATCTGTTTGATGGCATTGAGCTCTTTCCTGTTTGCGGCTTTACCTACCTATGAACAAGTCGGAATGATAGCTCCTTTTCTGTTGCTACTTGTACGTCTGCTACAGGGCTTGTCTGTAGGGGGGGAATATGGTGCAGTCGCAACTTATATGAGTGAACTCGGCCTCAAGGGTCAACGTGGATTCTTTTCTTCTTTTCAATATGTAACCTTAACTGGTGGTCAACTCTTGGCAAGCTTGTTGGGCGTCATTTTCTTGAATATGATGACGGAACAGCAGTTACAAGATGGAGGTTGGCGTATTCCTTTTGTTATAGGTGGCGTGGCTGCACTTGCTTCTTTACTGGCACGTAGCCGGCTTGAAGAAACTTTATCGCATGAAGATAGTGAAAAGCAGGAATCCGGCACACTTAAAGAGCTATTTAAAAATCACTGGAAAACCTTTTTGCTGGTCGTTGGTTTGACTTCAGCAGGTTCTTTGAGTTTCTATGTGATCACGGTTTACTCAAAAACTTATCTGACCAATATTGGGATTGATGCCAAAACCGTAGGACTGATTATGACAGCGTCTATCTTTATTCTCATGATAGCACAACCCTTTTTTGGCATGCTGTCCGACCGTATTGGACGAAGAAACTCAATGCTACTGTTTAGCAGTCTGATGGCTATTGCGATTTATCCCGTCATGGTGCTCGGTATGCGTGCCTTCAGCAGCTCTCCCATGATTGTAGCGCTTCTGCTGATCTTTCTAATGATGATACTTAGTTTCTATACCTCTATTAGCGGTATTGTAAAAGCAGAATTGTTTCCACCTTATGTGCGTGCGCTTGGGGTGGGCTTTTCCTATGCTGTTGGGAATGCGGTCTTTGGTGGCTCCGCACCCTCTGTCGCACTACAGTTTAAGGCAGCAGGAATAGAAAACAGTTTCTTTGTCTATGTGATCGTGATTTTGATTATATGTTTCTTCTGCAGCTGGCAACTTCCTAAAGAAGCTCAATATCTAAAAGATGATCTTTAGGAAGTGGAAAATCAAAAAAGCACCTCGGGAGGTGCTTTTTCATAGTTTATAAATTATCAGTCTTTTTTCAGGTTTTCATTGAGCAGAAACTCAACCAGCGCTTTTTGTGCATGCAGACGATTTTCAGCTTCATCCCAAACCACAGCATTTTTATGGTCAAGCAGATTTTCTGAAATTTCTTCACCACGATGCGCTGGCAGACAGTGCATGAACAGACAGTCTGGATGCGCAAGATCCATCAAGCGTTCATTGACTTGGTAGTCTGCAAATGCTTTTTCACGGATTTTCTGTTCTTCTTCCTGACCCATGCTGGCCCAAACGTCAGTCACGATCAGATCGGCATTCACGGCTGCATCTTCAGCAGTATCTACCAGCTCGACACAATGCGCGAATTCAGACAGGAACTGTTGCTGCGGTTCATAACCTTTCGGTGCAGCCACTTTCAGCTTAAAGCCCCACATGTGTGCTGCTTCAATATAAGAATTACACATGTTATTGCCGTCACCAATCCAGGCCACAGTTTTACCTTCGATTGAACCGCGATGTTCCAGGTAAGTCTGCATGTCGGCAAGCAGCTGGCAAGGGTGGTGATCATCAGTCAGCGCATTGATCACTGGAACTTTAGAATAGGATGCAAAACGTTCAACGATATCATGACCAAAAGTACGGATCATCACGATATCCAGCATACTTGAAATCACGCGTGCAGAATCTTCAATCGGTTCACCACGGCCTAACTGGGTATCGCGTGAAGAAAGAAAAATTGCGCTACCGCCAAATTGGCTCATGCCAGCTTCAAACGAAACACGCGTACGGGTACTGGATTTCTCAAAAATCATGCCCATCACTTTACCAACAAATGGTTGGAATACTTCATTGTTATGCTGTTTGCGCTTAAGCTCAATTGCGCGTTGTAAAATCTGGTTAAGTTCTAAAGTTGATAAATCGCGTAAGGTGAGAAAGTGACGGAGAGCCATTCGTTACTCCACAATAATTGCCGAAAAACTCGATCAACAATCAGTTGTTGGTTAGTTTAAGAAAAAATACGGAATCGGCTAATATACTATAAGCAGTCAAAAATGCAAAAAAACTAGACTTTTTGATGACCGTCTAAAAAGCGATCTACACAATAACTGATGTATTTGTCGATTTCCTGATCATCTTCCTGTACCGGAATTCCCATCAGGATGCGCCATTCCAGATTGCGTAAAATACCAAAATACAGCTGTGCTGAATATTGAGGATTTTCGCAATGTAATAAACCTTGTACATCTGCTTGTTCTAAAGCCGTTGCAATGGCACTTTGTACATGCACTGGGCCACGCTCATGAATATGCTGGGCGAGCTCAGGATTACGCTGACTCTGTTCCAGAACCAGACGCATAAAAGCGGAATTCTCTGGTTGCATGATCTGATGATAAAAATTGAGCAAGGTGTGTACCAAATAACTACGAAAATCCAGTGCCATCAGTTCAATGGGAATACTGATATCTTCAAAAAACTTGATACGGCGGTAATCACAGATGGCTTTAAACAAACCTTCTTTATTACCAAAGTATTTATAAATAGATGCTTTGGAACCACCGGCATGCTGCACGATATCATCCAGAGAGACAGCATCATAACCCCGTTCCAGAAACAGCTCGGTTGCACTGTTTAGTAAAGCAATACAACGCTCATGACCGCGTTTGGTTTGCGGCAGGTCTTTAGCGAGCGGTTCTAGGGAGAGGTCTTGCATAGGAGATAGTACATCAACATGTCAATAGAGATTGAAACGCCATCATAGCAAATATATGCACATATTTCATAATTGCGCCGGATAAGTGCAGTATTTGCTGGATTAGGTAAAGCAAAACTTAAAAATTTGACTAAAGTTTTAGAGTATTTGTTCTATCGGGTTATGGAATGAGCAAGCCAAATGAGTATACTCGAATTTCAATAATTATAGCCAAGACTGTGGAAAAGGAAGATGACAGAACAAATGTCTGCAGGTTTAAGATTTAGACAAGCGCTTGAAGTCGAGAAACCATTGCAAATTATGGGCACAGTAAATGCCTATGCTGCCATGATGGCCAAACAGGTCGGTTATAAAGCCATTTATTTATCAGGTGCGGGTGTCGCGAATTATTCTTATGGTTTGCCTGATCTGGGCATGACCAGCCTAGATAATGTTCTTGAAGATGTACGCCGGATCACTGAGCGTGTCGATACCCCTTTATTGGTCGATATTGATACCGGATGGGGCGGTGCATTAAATATTGCCCGCACGATCAAGCAGATGATTGCAGCAGGAGCCGCTGCAGTTCATATTGAAGACCAGGTTGCACAGAAACGTTGTGGTCACCGTCCAAATAAAGAAATCGTATCGCAACAGGAAATGGTCGATCGTATCAAAGCGGCTGTAGATGCGAAAACCGATTCAAACTTTGTGGTAATGGCGCGTACCGATGCGCTGCAAAAAGAAGGCCTGCAAGCCGTGATTGATCGTGCTTGTGCCTGTGTTGAAGCCGGTGCTGATGCAATATTTGCCGAAGCAATGACCGATATTACCATGTACCGTACAGTATGTGATGCAGTCGGTGTGCCCGTCCTGGCGAATATTACCGAATTTGGTGATACACCGTATTACACAGTTGATGAACTGGCGGAGCAGGGTATTGGCATGGTGCTGTATCCATTGTCAGCGACGCGTGCAATGCAAAAAGCCGCACTTGAGGTGATGCGGTCGGTACGTGAACACGGCACTCAGGTAAATGTTCTGGATCTCATGCAACAACGAAAAGAACTCTACGAATTTTTAGATTATCACAGCTTCGAAGACACATTAGATAAACTGTTTAAACAGGAGAATTAAAAAAATGGCTGAAGGAAAAGTACTCACTGGCGCAGGATTGCGCGGACAAGTGGCAGGTAAAACCTCACTCTCAACAGTAGGCAAAAGTGGCGCAGGCCTGACCTATCGCGGCTATGACGTGCAGGATCTGGCTGAACATTGCCAGTTTGAAGAAGTCGCTTATCTGATTTTCTTTGGCGAATTGCCGACAGCAGAGCAATTGGCCGCCTATAAAGCTAAACTGAAATCATTACGCACTTTACCCCAGGCGTTAAAAGAAGTGCTTGAGCGTATTCCTGCCGATTCACACCCAATGGATGTGATGCGTACTGGTGTTTCCATGCTGGGAAATCTTGAAACTGAGCAGTCTTTTGAGCAGCAACAGGATATCGCAGACCGTATTTTGGCAACTTTGCCGGCAATCATTTGTTACTGGTATCGTTATAGCCATGACGGCGTGCGTATTGAAGAAAATACTGACGATGCTTCAATTGGTGCACAGTTCCTGCATCTTCTGCATGGTGAAAAACCAAATGAGCTACATGAACAGGTAATGAATGTTTCCTTGATTCTGTATGCAGAGCATGAATTCAATGCTTCGACTTTTACCGCTCGTGTGTGTGCATCAACGCTGTCCGATATGCATTCCTGTATTACCGGCGCAATTGGTTCCTTGCGTGGCCCTTTACATGGCGGTGCCAATGAAGCTGCAATGGACATGATCGAAAACTGGACGTCGCCTGAAGAAGCTGAACGTGAAATGCTGGGTATGCTGGAACGTAAAGAAAAAATCATGGGCTTCGGGCATGCGATCTATAAGGACAATGATCCGCGTAATGGCATCATCAAAGTCTGGTCTGAACGTTTAGCCAAAGATGTCGGTGACACGGTACTGTATCCAGTCTCAGTGCGCTGCGAAGAAGTGATGTGGCGTGAGAAGAAATTATTCTGTAATGCGGATTTCTTCCATGCATCTGCTTATCACTTCATGGGTATTCCAACCAAGCTGTTTACCCCAATCTTTGTTATGTCACGTGTGACAGGCTGGTCAGCGCATGTGATGGAACAACGTGCAGACAACCGTATTATCCGTCCAAGCGCAGACTATACCGGGCCAGAGTTGCGTAAAGTAGTGCCAATCGCTGAACGTTCTACCGCAGCTTAATCTGTTTCTGTAGTAAAAATAAAAAATAAGGTCTCAATTGAGACCTTATTTTTTTATCGGTTTCGTTATCGGCTTAACAGTGCCGGATCTTCAATGCTATAACCTGTTTCAAAAGGAATGCCTAAGTATTTTACTGTTACCAGAGTTTTATTCTGTCGCGGAACTTTATAGGCTTGGCTAATTTTCAAGCCTTTCTGATAACTAACTGCTGACTGAACCGGGCTTTTTTGTGCGCCAGATTTCACTTGATATTGATAGGTCCATTTTGGCACTTTTTCATTCGGATCATGCCAGGCAGGCGCGCTACCTTTTGTTGTCTTTAACACCTTAAGCTGTGGCTTTGATTTTTGAATCGGACTCAATGGGACTAAACGTTTTTTGATTTTGGCAATGTCCTGATCAAACTTGCGGCTATCCTGATCATAATCGATGCGCTTGGTTTTAGGATTGATATATAAGGAATTGACCTGAATCAGCTGATTCGGTGTTTTAGATTTAAAATTATAATAATACAGTTGAGGCAAGCGTCCACGACCATCAAGGTAATGACGAAGGATATAAAGTTTTTGTTCTTTGACTTCATAGCCTAAAACTTCAATATTTTGTGGACCGCCTACTGTAGCGAAAGCCAGACCGGGCAAGCTAAGAGGGAGCAGAAGCAGTGCGGTTTTAATATTCATGGTCATTCCACTCTCAAAAAAAAATAGATTGGCAACTAATCATGCCAATCTATCCTAAAATACGGTAGAAATAATGAAGCTTATTCAGGCTACACAGTAACTTTGAAAGCTTAGCGGTTATTCAGCAGATTGATCATGTCATGTGCAACCGCTGCCGACAGTTTGTTGAGGCGTTCAAGTGGTGAGCCTTTGAGATAATACTGAAACTGATGGATTTGCGTGCCATCATTAATGGCCACAAAAAATGTTCCTTCCGGTTTCTCTGGTGTCGCGCTACCACCTGGTTTAAGCAATCCGGTACAGGCGATAATCCAGTCAGCATTACGAAACATTTTTTTACCTGCTTCCGCCAGCGCAACAGTTACCGGCATAGATTCGGCAGTATGACTATTAATCAAGGTTTTAGAGATACCCAATACTGAAGTCTTGACACTTACATCGTAGCAGATCAAACCACCAAGCAGAATTTCGGCACCTTCACCTTTACAGATGGAGAACTGGCTGCTGAGATATCCAGAACTTGCGCTTTCGATAAAGGCAATTTTTATATTTTTCTCTTCGAGTAAGCTGCAACAGGTTTTTATCATAGTCTCTCTATTTCTTTGTGGGAGTAGTGATTGTCGATCAATCTAGACAGATTTTTCCATCCATTAACTTCAAGTATATTTATATTTTTATGAAAATTAAAACTATTTTCAGAGATAAGTGTAATTTCATGTTGTTTGGACTTTATAGTCTGAGTGGTTAAAGCTTGGGCTATTTTCATAAATAGAGGTTTCTTCTCAAGCGGAACAGTGGTAAAAATAAAAATAAAGTGCTTAGTAAAAGTAGGGCGTTGGAATGCAAACCACAGTAAAATATGTTGTCTTGAAAAGTCTTGACTATCAATTGGGAACACCGTTATTTCAGGAAGAAATCGATGCTGATGGTCAATATTTTGATCAGATTCCAAGCACGCTTTCTTATCAGAACTTACAGTTTAAGGTGATAAGCAAGGAGCTTAAACGTTTACATCTAGCTGAAGAGCAGGAAGATACTCAGACTATTATTGTTAAAGTGGTCAATATCTAATAAAAAATGAGTCTAATAAGTCTCCTTAAAGGAGACTTATTATATAGAAGTGATCTAATAAAGATAATTTAAAACAATGAGTTTACCTAAATTAATAGTAAAAAAAAGAAAAAATTATTTAAGTCAAAATCAAGATAAAATCTATAAACAAAAATTATTATTGAGGAAATTATTTTAATTATCGTATTAAGATGTGTTTAAAATATTTTAAAAAATGGATTATGAATATTTAATTCGATTTTCAAAAAATATTGCAAAAGATAAATTTTTTTATATATTTATAAATATCAAAAGTATAAGTTATGGTAGGTTGTATTTAATAATATTTTTCAATTTTTCTATATATAAAACAGAGCTTAAGTTATTTCTTTTATTGGATAATAGTTTTGATTTTTATATCTTTCCTTATGTTTCTTTTGCATTATATTAGGTGATTTATGTTGCTCATTAATCTCCACTTCAATTACTTAGCTTACTATTTTTTACATTGAATTAAACTGTAACAGGTCAAAGGTTGGATAAATCTAAAAAATGAGTAGAGTGGTTATTAAGTCGAAACTCTATCGGCTTTTAATTTAAAGCAAATAGTAAGGAATACCACCATGGCTAATAACCAACAGCAAGACCAACAGAACCAACAACAGCAACAGCAAAATCAACAACGCAATCAAGATCAACAGCGTCAGCAAAATAACCAGCAAAATCCAAATCAGCAACAACACAACCAGCAGCAACAACAGCCGCAGAGTCAAAGTAATCAGCAACAACAGCAGCAACCGCAGCGCAATCAGCAACAAAACCAGCAAGGCCAACAGCAACAACAGCCACAGCAAAAAAGTAACCAGCAACAATAAAATTCACGAAATCAACAAGATGAGTGAAAAATAAAGCGTTAATTCTTTCCAGAATATACGCTATTTATAAAAAACCGCCTGAATAAGGCGGTTTTTTATGCATTTACTTTTTCTTATAAAATTGAATATATCAACTAGGAACACTGAATATTAGCTTTCTGCTTGTAGAAATTCAGCGCATTGTCTAGATCTTGGAGTAGATCCTTTTCTGTATATTCCTGAGGGGCAAGTTGTAGTAGTGCTGGCATGTAATTATTTTTATATTCTTCAGGATACTGGTTACAGAGGATGCGGATTCTTTCTTCTATACTAATTGTTGAAGAATCTAGTTTATCCAGATAAACACTGAGCTGGTTATCTGACTGTTCAAACTGTGCTCTGATATTTGAATCAGGTTTGGCTGAGCTCTCTGCTTGTTGTTTTTGGCAACCACATATTGCCACGCTCATCAAGACAGTAATCAGGGCTTTGTTGCACAAACCTATCTGTAAAGGGTTTTTCAGCGATATAATTTCTAAATGAAGAAGCCTACACACAAAAT